>JAIBAP010000008.1 GCA_019695115.1 Caldilineales bacterium
CGAGACCCTGACCGCCACACTGCCGGTGCGAGTGACTGGGCGGCGGGTGGGCGAGGTGGTGGAGATCGTGGCCGAGTTGCGGGCGGCGGATGGGGGACTGCTGGATGCGAGCGCAGCGACGGTGCAGGTCACGCCGCCCTTGCCAACTGCCACGCGCATCGGGCCGGAGGGCGGGGTGGTGAGCCTGGAAGACGGGCGGGTGACTTTGAGCTTTGCGCCGGGAGCAGTGGCCGCAGATGTGACCGTCCTAGCGCGTGCACTGGGGCGTCCAGAGAACGCGCCCGCCAACATCGCACGCGCCTACGAATTCAGCGTCAAGGGGGCGAACGGCGAGGACATCCACACCTTCGCCCAGCCGCTGACGCTGGCCGTGCGCCACCCCGAAGGCCAGCCAGAGGCCGGGCGGTTGTTCGTGCTGGAGGAGGCCACTGGCGAATGGCAGATGCTGGCCACACAATGGGACGTCGAGCAGGGCGCGCTTGTGGCCGAGGTTCCGCATCTGTCGCAAACAGCGGAGGGTAATAACTTCGTTCCCGAGGTGATGCCATCGCTCCGGGGCGTGCAGAGCGATTTGTTCAGCGGCGGCGCCAGTTACGACTACCCAATCGCAGCGCCGCCGGGGACGGGCGGGCTGACGCCGCAGGTGGGCTTGCAGTTCAGCAGTCGCAGCCGCTGGGAAGATTTGGGTCACGCCTCGGTGACGGGGGCGGGGTGGAAGCTGACCGGCGATAGCTTCAGGTATTGGCGACCGTGGGACACCGCAAACGGTTCTGCGCCAACGATGCGCGTCGAAGGCGCGGCCTTCAGCGAGATCAGTGGCGCCAACGGCGAGCGCACCTTCAAGGAGGCGCCGCAGTGGCGGGTGGTGGGAGATCCGACCTCGGCGACGACGACAGACGTCTATGGGCCGAACGGCGTGCGCTACCATTTCGAGGCGGCGCTGCACGACTGGTATTGCCAGGGAACGACCTGGCAGCAGCGGACGGATAAGTGGGTCTTGCAGTACATCATCGATCAGGCGGGCAACCGCATCGATTACAGCTATGACACGGCCTTGCCCGTGGACGCGACCGATGTCAACAGCAACTATCCGGCCTACGGCGACCGCGTGCGCACGGTGCGCATCGCTTCGGCCTGCAGCGCTGGCGGCAACCAGGACATCCGCTACCTTTCGCAGATCAACCTGACCCGGATCAGCTACAACAGCCTGAACGGAGTCGATCAGAGCGTGATCGACTTCAGCTATGCCATCACCCGCACCGATTCGGCCCTGGCCAACGCCAACGACACGAGCAGTTGGGCGCACGCCACCACCCGGCTGCTGACCGGGATAGCGGTCAAGCAGGCGGGGGCGCTGGTGGCCAGCTACAAGCTGGACTACGACTTTTTCGACAAACCGCCCGGCGGGGGCGACAACGAGCGGCTGTACGCCCTGCGCAGCATCCGTCGGTGCAGCGACGCTGGCATGAGCAATTGCTTGCCTGCCACCCTTTTCAGCAATACACGTTCGCAGATGCGACGGATCGACAACGGCTATGGCGGGCAGGTGGGTCTGGGCTATGGGCTGGACAGCATCGTGGTCAGTCGCACGATCACCGACACCGTGACCGGCAGCGCTCAGACCTGGACCTACACCTACGCCAATCGGCTGGATGGGCAAGGTGGGAGCCTGGTCGGGTATCGCAGTGTGACCGAGACCTTGCCATCGAGCCTGGGGACGGGAAACTGGAGCTATCATCACTTCAAGGACGGCGGCGGCGGGGATGAATTCGTTGGCAAGGAAGATCAGGTGACAGTAGCGGCAAACAACATCAAACAAGCCGAAACTTTGCGCACCTGGGTCAGCACCAGCAACGGCGTTTATGGCGGCGGCAAGTTTGTCTATGTGAGCGCCGAAACGCAGAACACCTACGACAAGGATGGCGCCAACCCACTGGCGCGCAAGACCGAATACTTCTACGACCTCGACCACCAGGGCAACGCTCAGTATGGCAATCTGACCCGGATCAAGGAATACAGCGACAGCGGGGCCACGCTGTATCGCACCAGCGAGCGCTGGTACAACCCGCAGGTGGATATGGCTGCCGGTCGCTACATCGTCGACCGTCTGGCTGAGGAGAAGCTGTGGACGCAGACCTCTTTCTGCATGAGCCAGGCGCGCTGGATCTACGATGTGGCGGCGCCAGGCTTCGATCAACAGCTGGCGGCGTTCGCGAAGGGCTGGCTGAAAGAGCAATGGCAGGCCAAGATATGTGGCAGCGGCGCGGCCAGCGATTGGCTGCGGCCGGCGGCCTATGGCTACGACAGCAAGGGCAATGTAAACAGCGTGACGGCGGCCAACGGGACCGCGACGACGACGGTCTACGATGCAACTTTTTCGGTCTATCCCCTCTCGGTGACGGTGACGCCGGCCGCCGGATTGGGCGGGGCGACGCTGACCACCAGCTACGCCTACTATGGCATCAACGCCGAGGCGGGCGGGAGCGGGCTGACAGGACAAGTGCAGAAGGCGACCGACCCGAACGGCGCTGTCACCCGCACCAGCTACGATGCCTTTGGCCGCCCGCTGGAACTGCGCCGGCCGGGGGCGGGCTTTGGCAACCCGGCCACGGCGAAGATCGCCTACACCGACGCCATCCCCTTCCGAGTCGAGCAATCGCAGCGCGACGACGCCAACGGCGATGCCAACGCCAACGCCACGTATCTGGAGAGCTACAGCTTCTACGATGGTCTGGGCCAGGTGCTGCAAACGCAGGCCGAAGGGGAGAGCGCGGGCGCGCCGGTCTTCGCCAGCAGCCAGTACAACGCCCTGGGTGCGGTCATCGGCCAGAGCGTCCCCTACACGGGCACGGTCTTGGGGACCTATGCCGCCTTCAATTGGGCGTCGCCGCCGCAGCCGGTGACGCTCATCGAATATGATGGGTTGGGCCGGGTGACCAAGACCACTCTGCCCGACAGCAGCACCGTGAACACCGTGTACAATGGGCGCAAGACTGCCTCGCTGAATGCGTTGGGCCGGCAGAGCTTGAGCGAGGTGGATGCGTTTGGCCGTTTGGTCTTCAGCCGGCAATACACGGGCAGCTATGTGAAGAACCCGCCCACGCCGGGGTGGAGCGACCCGGCCTATGCCACGGCCAGCTATGTCTACAACGAACGCGACCAGTTGGAGAGCGTGAGCGGGCCGGATGGAGCAGCGACGGACCCCACTTACAATTTGCTGGGCCAGAAGACGCAGATGGTGGACCCCGACCTGGGGACATGGGAGTATCGCTATGATGCGATGGGGAATTTGTTCAAGCAGCGCGACGCCCGCAAGCAGGCCATCTGCTTCTACTACGATGGTCACAATCGGCTGAAGGGCAAGACCTATCACAGCAATATCGACGATCTGGAGGCGCTGACGTGCAGCGGCGCCTATGCCGTGAGCTTTTATTATGATGACACGGCCAGCGGCAACAAGGGCCTGGGCCGGCGCACGGGCTTTGTCGTGTACAGCGGCGGGGCGGTGAGCAACACGGCGGCCTGGGTCTATGACCAACGAGGCCGGGTGACGAGCGAGACGAGGAAGGTGGAGGCGGCGGGTGTGCTGCAAGCGACCACCAGCAGTTGGGCGTATGACTCCGCCGACCGGGTGACGGCGATGACCTACCCTGACGGCGAAAGTGTGAGCACCAGTTACACCGATCAAGGTTTGCCCAGGACGTTGGGCGGCTATGTGTCCAACACCACCTACGATGTCGCCGGGCGGGCGTTGGTGCGCACGTTGGGCGCCAACTTGCGTAGCGAATCGGTGTACTATGCCTGGGGCGCGGCCAACGGCCAGGGGAGGTTGAAGCAGACGAAGGCGGGAACGGTTTCTTCGCCCACCACCTTGCTGATGCTGAGCTACACCTACGATGCGGTGGGCAATGTCAAGACGATCATCGATGGGAATAACGCATCGCAGCAGCAGTGCTTCAGCTACGATGGCTTGAACCGCCTGGCGCAAGGCTATACCGGCAATGCCGGCTGCACAACTTATGCCGGCGCCGGGAATGGGCCGTTCGAAGAACAATATACCTATTTCGCCAATGGCAACCTGGACCACAAGAAGGTCGTGCAGCCAACCTACCAGGATGACCTCTATCTCTATGATGCGCCGGTGAGCGGCTGCGCGACGGGGACGCTGGCGACGAAGCCGCATGCGGTGCGTCAGGCTGGCAGCAACACCTACAGCTATGACTGCAACGGCAATATGGTGACGCGTTCGGGGCAAAGCCTGGCCTACGACGCCGAGAACCATTTGATCAGTGTGAGCGGCTCCGCTGTGGCCAGCTTCGTCTACGATGGCGACGGGCTGCGGGTGAAATCCACCTTTGGCAGCGGCGACAGCGCCAGTATCGCCGGCTTCAGTGGCAAGCACTTCGAGGTCAACAGCGTTTATCGGGAGAGCTTCGATGACCTTGCGGCGCAGAACTGGCAGGTGATTACCGGGACATGGCAGTTGCTGGATGGCGGCTATCGGCAGAGCAACACGACCCATACCAACACCTTCACCTACTACAACCTGGTGCAGAACCAGCCGCAGGTGGTGCAATGGAAGGCGACGTACACCAGCGGGACGCAGGCAGGGCTGTACTTCTACGCCTCAGCCGCCGCAGCCAGCGACGCCGAGCGGGGGAACAGTTATCGGGTATGGCAGGATGCCAGTTATGTGTACATCTACGAGGCCGTCAACAATTCGGCGGGGACGTACAAGATGCGTTTCAACGCCGCCAATGCGGCTGGGCAGACGCACAGCTACCAGGCCACATACAACCCGCAGAACGGCAAGATCCAGGTCTGGCGAGATGGCGGCTACCTGGGTTCCTGGACCGACAGCACGCCGCTGACCACGGGCAACTATCTCTCGTTGCGCACCACCACCAGCAACGTGCTGTTCGACGAGGTGATGGTGGGGAAGGTGAAGAAGTACTACTATCAGGGCGGGGCGCGGGCCTGCCCTGAGCCTTGCCGAAGGGTGGCGATGCGGGATGGGACCAGCGTCTACTATCTCTTCGGCGACCACCTGGGTTCGACCAACGTGACCACAGACAACGGCAGCGCCTTGGTGGCCCGGCTGTTGTACAAGCCCTTTGGCCAGGTGCGCTACAATACGAACAACCAGAAGACGGACTATCGATACACGGGCCAGTGGTGGGCCAGCGGCGGCGGTGCGACCTTGGGCTTGTACGATTACGGCGCCCGCTGGTATGATCCCTCGCTGGCCCGCTTCATCCAGGCGGATACGATTGTGCCCGAGCCGGGGAATCCGCAAAGCCTGAACAGGTACAGCTATGTCCTTAACAATGCGCTCAAATACACCGACCCGACCGGGCATTCGAATTGCCTGGAATGCGTGGGCGGCGGCGCTGGTGGAGGGGGCTTCATTACCATCGGCGCCAAGGTCGCTGAGAGTGACGGCCTTCGCCAAGCCCTGACGGTGGCAATGGACTGGCTACAGCGGCTCATTGGGCCAGCAGCGATGATGGCCCAGAACGCCGACAAGCTGCCGGCCGCGCGGGATGTTGGCAATGCCGGGGGTGGCAATACAAGCCCAGGCGGACTGGACCCGAACGACCCCTTCCGTAATGTTGGGGAGAGCATTCGAAAAGGAGTGGAAACATTACGCCGTCAAATCGACAATCCAGCAAACGCCGGTTACGGTCGGTATGGCGCACAAGCGCATCTGAGCCGCGCCGAGCACTACATGCGGCAAGGCACGCTGCAGTCGGTGAATGCCACCGGCGAAGGCAGCATTGATCTGTTACTCTCGAACAGCACCGGCGTGGAGGTGAAATACTGGCAAGCACAAACTGTAATACAGGACATCGGAGGCTTAGCCAAGCAATTCGATAGCTTCAACCAAATGGGGTTGAACAAAATCATCGTCGAGTTTGTGCAGACCAAAGATAATCCTGTCACCCAAGCTGTTCTCTCGGAACTGCAACAACAGTTGATTGCCAGATACGGTCTAGATCTGTCAAAGTTTGTCTTCGAAATCGTCGCCAACCCAGGAATTCCGTGAGGAGTGGCGATGATGAATGCGTCAGAAAATAGACAACAAGTATATGGTGTCGCTCTGGTATTCCGATACTGTCGCGGCTTGCCGAACGTTAAAAGCGTGATCTCAATCGCACACCTCTTGGCTCAATCCGGTCTCCAACCGGCGCGAGTGATTGCCCCGAACACGATTCAGGCTGCGCCTGACATCGATGAGCTAGTTGTGTCGCAATACATTGACCGTACTGCGAACAACAGCATAGTGGGTGGCCTGTTACGAGACACGGGGTTCCCCTTGGAAATGGAGCTACTCTCGGCAAGCCGCTCACGATGTGTGCTGCACTGGATGGAATTTGAAGATGGCTACATTCAGATGACGTTGGGCGGATGGATCACTGCAATACCGCAAGAACATAGACGCTACAAGGAAGCCTTTGCTGAAATTCTGTTGACAACGGCCGCAAAACTGTATCCTCTGGTTCGGCCAGAATATGGTTTCATCGCCGCCAGTTACACAGATCGCTATCCGCTCGGCCAACATCTTTTCGTCAAGAAACGCAGGATTCCTACTTTGAGTTGGGTTGATTTCTTTGGTCCCGAGTATGTGGCGCACTATGGTCGAGATGTGCTAGCTGACATCCCCGGTTGGCGCGTTGAGGACTTGCCTGATGGTGGGTTATTGTATCAATCGCGAGAGAACTGCGTGGTCACAGATATGGCTGCCCATCGTCGGTGGCAAAAACGAGCAGCTACTTACTTAGCTCAGCACGAGGTATCCATCAGATTCGACTATCCTACGGATTGACCGACGGGTATAATTGACCCCGAAAACTGGACCACAAGCTAAGGAGGAAGGTCTGGTATACTGACCAGACTCTGGAGGCCCAGATCAATGTCAAGAAGATGTTGCCTGCATAACGCCGAATCGAAACCAGCCTTCGACGACCTGAACGCCCACCGGAAGGCTACGGCAGGGTCGTGGCCGGCGGCAACCAACAAGCCAAGCGCCGCTGACCATTCTCCACGCCAGTGTGAGGAGTAGCGGCATGAGGCCGATCGCAAAGGTAGTGGTTTGGCTGCTGTGCGCCATGCTGGCGCTGACGGGTTTGCCCATCCCAAATCATGCCTATCTCTGCCAGGGAGATGGCAGCTACCTGGGTTCCTGGACCGACAGCACGCCGCTGACCACGGGCAACTATCTCTCGTTGCGCACCACCACCAACAACGTGCTGTTCGATGAGGTGATGGTGGGGAAGGTGAAGAAGTACTACTATCAGGGCGGGGCGCGGGCCTGCCCTGAGCCTTGCCGAAGGGTGGCGATGCGGGATGGGACCAGCGTCTACTACCTGTTCGGCGACCACCTGGGTTCGACCAACGTGACCACAGACAACGGCAGCGCCTTGGTAGCCCGGCTGTTGTACAAGCCCTTTGGCCAGGTGCGTTACAACACGAACAACCAGAAGACGGACTATCGATATACGGGGCAGTGGTGGGCCAGCGGCGGTGGCGCGACCCTGGGCTTGTACGATTACGGGGCGCGCTGGTATGATCCCTCGCTGGCAAGATTCATCCAGGCGGACACGATTGTGCCGGCGCCGGGGAATCCGCAAAGCCTGAACAGGTATAGCTATGTTCTTGCGCCGAATCCAGGCCAAGCTTCGCTGAACTGAACCCCCGCTGGAATATGCACGCCCAACTCCTGCCCTCCCCCCAACCCATCGCCGCCCGGCCCCTGGTCTGGACAGAGCGACCCCGGCCGCAACCCGGCCCCGGCCAAATCCGGTTGCGGGTGACGGCCTGCGGCGTCTGCCACACCGACCTGCACACCGTCGAAGGCGACCTGGCCCTGCCCCGGCTGCCGCTGATACCGGGGCATCAGGTGGTGGGGCGGGTGGAGGAAGTGGGCGAGGGAGTGAAGGCCTTTCGGGTGGGCGAGCGGGCGGGGGCGGTGTGGCTGCATCGCACTTGCGGCTGCTGCCGCTACTGCCTGAGCGGGCGAGAAAACCTGTGCGAGCGGGCTGAGTTCACGGGGCTGCACGCCGATGGCGGCTATGCCGAGGCCCTGGTCGTGGATGCGGCTTTCGCCTGCTCCTTGCCGCTTTCGCTGGCCGACGCCGAGATTGCGCCCCTGCTCTGCGGCGGCGTCATCGGCTACCGGGCGCTGCGAGTGGCGGGGGTGGAACCGGGACAGACGCTGGGTCTGTATGGTTTTGGCAATTCGGCCCATGTCACCATCCAGGTGGCGCTGGCCTGGGGCTGCCGGGTCTTCGTCTTCACACGGGGCGCCGGGCACCAGGAGCACGCGCGGGCTTTGGGCGCGGCCTGGGTGGGCCTGGCCGGGCAGACGCCGCCCGATCTGCTGGATGCGGCCATCCTCTTCGCCCCGGCCGGCGAGCTCGTCCCCCTGGCCCTGGCGGCAGTGCGACCGGGCGGGACCGTGGCCCTGGCCGGCATCCACATGACGCCCATCCCCTCGCTGCCCTATGCCGCCCTCTACGGCGAGCGGGTGCTGCGCAGCGTGGCCAACAGCACCCGGCAGGATGTGCGCGACCTCCTGGCCCTGGCTGCCTCCCTCCCCATCCGCACCGACGTCACGACCTTTCCCCTGACCGCGGCCAACGATGTGCTGGCCGACATGAAAGCCAGCCGCTTCAACGGCGACGCCGTATTGATCCCTTAGTTTTGATCCGCGAAGGACGCGAAGGGACGCCAAGGAGGAAGACTTAGCGTCCTTTCGCGTTCTTCGCGGATCAAACGCTACCTCTCGACCTTGACCCCCCGCCAGAAGGCGATGTGGTCTTTGATGTTGGCGGCGGCGGGTTTGGGGTCGGGGTAATACCAGGCGGCGTCCTTGTTCACCTGGCCGTCCACCTCGACCGAATAATAGCTGGCGATGCCCTTCCAAGGGCAGGTGGTGTGGGTGCTGCTGTCGCGGAAGTACTGCCGATCGATGGCTTCGGGCGGGAAGTAGACATTGCCTTCGACCATCTCGTAGGTATCGGTTTCGGCCAGGACAGCGCCGTTCCAGATCGCTCGTGGCATGGGGGGTGACTCCTTGTGTATCGTGTTTCGTCCGGTCTTTCCCGGCTGGGGCAGGAGCCACCCGGTCAGGGAATCCGGCAAGAACGAGAAGGAAAGCGAGGGCCGCTCACCAATAGACCTGAACGACCCTCTTCTGACAGTGCGGACAGCCTTTCCAAGTGTAGATGCGCATCAGTTGCATGGACTTACCGCACGCGGCGCAATAGGCAGTAGTAGAATGGCAAGCTTTACATCCATCTCCGTCGATGTACCGCTTTAGCGATGATTTGGCGCTGCATTTCGTACACACAATCTTGGGCCACACGTAGAAAATCCGGCGATGAAATGTAACAATGGCTTCCCAAGCCATGAGGAGAAGCGCGTAAAGGACACGTACGCCGTTTACGGCCGCGCCCCCTATGCCCGCAATGCTGACCAAAAAGCCCAGAGGTGCAAGCGCCGAAGCGCTCGTGCGTAACCGGATGCCGACATAGCCGACGATCACGCCAACCACGACCCATGCCAGCAGTTCAGCGAGGTCGATCAAATCGTCACGCGCTGGCAGAACGACGATCGAGACAGGACGCCACCATCGTCCCTCCGAAGACTCCAGTTCTTTATCCGAAATCGCGAAATAGCTGTCCATTCTCAATTCAAGGCCTGAGTTGAAGTCATTTCGAGATCAGTCGTGTTTGCACTGACGATGGACCCCAGGCGCAGTAGCCCATCTGAAAGGCAGAATCGCCTTCGTCTATCATCCGGAGCAGGTTCCGCAGGCTTGAGACCGAGCTGAGTCGACGCATCACGGCCGCCAGTCGGCAAACCGGTCCTCGCCCCGAGAACTCGTGATCTGGCGCTCGTCGCTGCCATCGGTGTTGATCTGGAAGAGGTCGAAGTCCAGGGTGCGCTCGCCGGCGTAGACGATCGTCCGGCCATCGTTCACCCAGGCCGGGGTGCTGTCGCGCTCGGGGTTCGTCGTCAGTTGGCGGAGGTTGCCGCCGTCGGCATCCATCAGGTAGATGTCGCGGTTGGCCTGGCGGCGGCTCTCGAAGGCGATCTGCGAGCCATCAGGCGACCAGCGGGGGAAGACATCGTCATCGGGGTTGTCGGTCAGTTGTGTGGCCTCGCAGCCGGGGTCATCCGCCTTGCCCGCCTGCCGCGCCGCCAGACACGCCTGCACATCCATCTTCCACAGATCCCAGTTGCCGCTGCGGTCGCTGACGAACACCAGCCAGCGGCCATCGGGCGACCAATCGGGATACGAATCGAGAAAATCGTTTTGGGTCAGGTTCAGCGGTTCGGCGCTGCCGTCGGAGGGGACAAGATAGACCTCATATTTGCCGTCGCGCGTCGTCACAAAAGCCACCCACTTGCCATCCGGCGACCAAACCGCGCCCCACTCATAGCTTTCGGGCCAGCCAGCCAGCCGCTCGGCCCCGCTGCCATCGGTGTTCATCGTCCAGATGTCGTTGACTTCGTTGGCGTTGCCGCGGGTGCTGCTGAAGAGGATGCGGCTGCCATCCGGCGACCAGCGCGGCTCGACATCGTTGGCGGGGTCGGTCGTGATCTGAGTGAGGTTTTCGGGCGCGGCCATGTCCATCAGCCAGATGTCGAAGTTGCCGCCCCGTTGCGAGGCAAAAAGCAGCTGCCCTGTTCCCACAGCGCCCATCGCCACCGCCGGCGCCGCAGTCTCTGCGTTCGGCAGCTCCGAAGTGAAAGTGCCTTCCGTGGCCGGCTCGGCGGTCGGCGCCGCCGTCGGCTGGGGAGAAAGCGTGGCCGCTGCGACGGGTGTGGCTTCCAGCGGCGGTTCGGTCTCGGTTGGGGCAGGCTGACGGAAGATGAACAGATAGGCCGCCGCTCCCCACAGGAGGATGGTGACCAACAGGAGGATAAGCCGGCGCGAACGCAGACGGCCGAACACGGCGCCGCCGAGCGCACCGACGCCAATGACAAAGAGGATAGCAGCGAGGATGAGAGTCATCATGTCCCTGAAGGCAAGCGAAAGGTTGAACAGCCAGGATGGGCATGATACCACCGCGGGCGGCGGGTGGCAATCTAAAGCAAAGTCATTTTGCTCATTTGGGGACAATCGGCGGCATCGGCTAGAATAGTCTTCAGCAGCGCGGCGCCCAGGTTCGATAGGGCGCCGCCTGTTTTGCGATAACGACCTGACGGGCGTCGAACCCGCCAGCCTGACACGAACTGCGAGGCGCCGACTCGATGGCGGCCTCGCAGGTTTCTTGTCTGACCCTTGATGGAGCCTTGTATCATGGCAGTTGCCAAAAATCACTCACTCATCACCCCCTACGGCGGCAAACTCATCGATCTGATGGTCGCCGACGACGACTTGCCCGCGCTCAGGGCCTATGCCTCCACCCTGCCCTCGGTCAAGATCTCGGCCCGAACCGAATGCGACCTGGAAATGCTTGCCACCGGCGCCTTCTCGCCCCTGGATCGTTTCATGGGCAAAGCCGACTACCAGCGCGTGCTCGACGAGATGCGCCTGGCCAACGGCTCTCTCTTCCCCATCCCCATCACCCTCCCGGTCGATCCGGCCCCCGACCTGCAAATCGGCCGCGATGTGGCCCTGCGCGGGGCCAACAACGACCTCCTGGCCGTGATGACCATCGAAGAAATGTACGAATGGAATCGGGAAGAAGAAGCCCTCAAAGTCTACGGCAGCACCGACCTGCGCCACCCCACCGTGGCCGAGATGCACCGCTGGGGGCCGATCAACCTCTCCGGCCCGCTGCGCGTCCTCCAGCTCCCCGCCCACTACGATTTCAAAGACCTGCGCCTGACCCCGGCCCAGGTGCGCGCCCGGCTGGAACCCTACGGCCACACCAATGTCGTCGCCTTCCAGACCCGCAACCCGCTGCACCGCGTGCATGAGGAACTGACCAAGCGGGCAATCGACGAGGTAGACGGCGTCTTGCTGCTGCACCCGGTGGTAGGGATGACCAAGCCCGGCGATGTGGATCACTACACCCGCGTGCGCACCTACATGGCCCTGGCCCAGAATCACTACGACCCCGACCGTATCCTGCTCTCACTCCTGCCGCTGGCCATGCGCATGGCCGGCCCACGCGAGGCCCTGTGGCACGCCATCATCCGCCGTAACCACGGCGCCAACCACCTGATCGTCGGACGCGACCACGCCGGCCCCGGCAATGATTCCAACGGCAAACCGTTCTATGGCCCTTACGACGCCCAGGACCTGGTGAGCCAGTACAGCAAAGAATTGGGCGTGGACATGGTGCCCTTCAAGATGCTGGTCTATCTGCCCGAGGAAGACCGCTATGAGGAAGAGGACAAGGTGGGCAAAGACACGCGCACGGCCTCGATTTCGGGCACGCAGGTGCGCGATAAGTACCTGGCCGCAGGCAAACAGCTGCCAGAGTGGTTCACCCGGCCCGAGGTGGCAGGCATCCTTTCCGAAGCCTACCCCCCCACCCATCGCCAGGGCTTCTGCGTCTGGTTCACCGGTCTCAGCGGCTCCGGCAAATCGGCCACGGCGGACGTTTTGACCGTGCTGCTGCTGGAGCATGGCCGCCAGGTGACGGTGCTGGACGGCAATGTGGTGCGCACCAGCCTGTCCGAGGGCCTGGGCTATGACAAACACGACCGCGATGCCAACGTCCGCCGCATGGGTTTCGTGGCCTCGGAGATCGTGCGCCACGGCGGCGCCATCATCTGCGCCGCGGTCAGCCCCTATCGCGCCACCCGTAACGATGTCCGGGCGGTGGTGGGCAAAGAGGGCTACATCGAGGTCTTCGTCGATACCCCCATCGAAGTCTGCGAAGCGCGCGACACGCAGGGCATGTATGCCAAAGCGCGCCGCGGCGAGATCAAAGGCTTCACCGGCATCGACGACCCCTACGAAGCGCCGCAGCATCCCGAACTGCACCTGGATGGGGCCAACAACATGCCCGAAGACAACGCCCGCCTCATCTTCCAATACCTGCTCGACCGCGGCCTCATCCGTCCCCTCCACCAACAAATTGCCGCCGTCGCTTCCTGACGGCGTCTGAACCCCTCGATCGCACAGAAACTACCCTCGCGCCTGTTTCGTGGTGCGTGTTGCGTGTTTCGTGTTTCGTGCAAATCGCCGACGTTGTTTCACGCATCACGCATCACGCTTCACGCTTCACGCCTCACGCCTCACGCCTCACGCCTCACGCCTCACGCCTCACGCTTCACGTTTCACGCATCACGCCTCACGCCTCACGCCTCACGCCTCACGTTTCACGCAACACGCAACACGCAACACGCAACACATTCCTGCACCCAAATCACACGGAGTCATACAACCTCATGGACCAAACACTGCCCAAAGGATTCACGATCTGGTTCACCGGCCTGTCTGGGGCCGGCAAGAGCACCCTCACCGATCATCTGTACAAAGAACTGCACGACCGCCGCGGCCTGGCCGTGGAGGTGTGGGATGGCGACGTGGTGCGCACCCACCTGAGCAAAGGCCTGGGCTTCAGCAAAGAAGACCGCGACACCAACATCCGCCGCATCGGCTTCGTCTGCGCCAAGCTCACCCGCTACGGCGTCATCAACATCGCCGCCGCCATCAGCCCCTACCGCAACATCCGCGACGAATGCCGCCAGATGGTCGGTTCCGACCAGTTCGTGGAAGTCTTCGTCGATGTGCCGCTCGACACCGCCATCCAGCGCGATGTCAAGGGCCTGTATGCCAAGGCCATCGCCGGCGAAATCCCGCAATTCACCGGCATCAGCGACCCCTACGAGCCGCCGCTGAACCCCGAAGTGGCCGTCAACAGCGCTACCGAGACCGTGGCCCAGTCGGCCCAGAAGATCCTGGACTACTGCGAGCAGGTCGGGCTGCTGCCCAAAAACGGGGCGCAGGGCTAAGTGCACCGGCAGGGCGCCCGACAGGTTTTGTGAGACCTGTCAGGCGCCCTGCTCTGCCTCCAACAAACGCAATTGCCCGGCGTGGACATGGAGCCGCAGGGCGCGGGACAGGAGTTCGGGGGGGAAGTGCTGCCAGTCGGTAGTGGTGACGACGGCCTGGGGGACGCTATTCAGGGCGTCGCGCAGCATGGCGCGGCGGTTGGCGTCCAGTTCCGACATGACATCATCCAGCAGCAAGAGCGGCGCCATGCCCGTGACCGCGGTCATGATCGCGATCTCGGCCATCTTGCTGGCCAGGGCGGCCGTGCGCTGTTGCCCGCGCGAGCCAAAACCACGCAGGTTGCGCTCGCCCAGGTAAAAGCCCAGGTCATCGCGGTGCGGCCCCACCAGCGTCAGCCCCGCCGCCAGGTCGCGGCTCCGGCCGTGGTGCAGGTGGCTGAGATAGACGGCGCGCACGGCCTCCGGCGTCAGGTCGTCGTAACGAACGCCGGCCATCTCGTCCTCAGGGGCAGGGGAACCGGGCTGCGGCGGCCGGCCAGGGTCGAAGCTGGGCAGATAGCGCAGTTGCAGGCGCTCGTAGCCGCCGCTCAGATCCAGGTGGATCAAGCTCGCCTCGCGTTCGATGGCGTTGATCAGCCACTGCCGCCGTGTGACCACCAGCCCGGCGGTTTCGGCCAGCTTTTCATCCCAGAAACGCAGCTGGGCGGCGGCGTCGCGGCTGTTTTGCAGGCCCCGCAGCAGGGCGTTGCGCTGTTCCAGGGCCTTGTTGAACTGGCTCAACGCCCGGCAATAGGCGTGGTCGATCTGGCAGAGGGCGATGTCGAGATAGCGGCGGCGCTCGCCCGGCGATCCCGACACCAGATCGACATCCTCCGGCCGGAAGAACACCACCAGCAGCAACCCCACCAGATCCAGCGCCCGTCGCGGCACGTTGTTGATCCGCACCTGTTTGCGCAGCCCGCCGTTGCCCGCGGCCCCCGGCATCAGGGTGATGTCCACCCGCTCCAGCCGGTCGCCGCGCTTCAGGTCGGCGGCCAGGCGGGCATAGGGGAACGGCTCTTGCTGCGCCAGCCAGTTCACCAGTTCGGCGTCGGCGCTGGTGCGCGGCGACTTGCTCGTCGCCAGATAGGCCACCGCCTCCAGCAGATTGCTCTTGCCCTGGGCGTTGTCGCCCTGCACAATCGTCAACCCCGGCGGCAGGCTCAGTTCCAGACGCACATAATTGCGGTAATTCGTCAGCGACAGGCGTTGCAGCAGCATGGACGCAGCTTAGCACAGACGCCGGACAGTTGCGAACTGTTGGGGGCCATCTTCTATAATGGGCGGCATGGACACATCTTCTCCTTCAACCACGTTGCTCGTCGTCCGCCACGGCGAGACCGCCGCCAATGTCAGCGGCGCCTGGCAAGGCTCGACCGACAGCCCTCTCACCGAACGCGGCCGTCTGCAGGCAGAACTCCTGGCCCAGCGGCTGGCCGCCGAAGGCCGCGCCGTGGCCGCCATCCACACCAGCCCCCTCGGCCGCGCCCGCCAGACGGCTGAAATCCTGGCCGCCAGGCTGGGCCATCCCTCCATCCTCCCCGACCCCGGCCTGGCCGAGTTCCACCTGGGCGAATGGGAGGGCCTGAGCTACGACGCCCTCCGCTTCGAGAAGCGCCTCTGGACCCGCATGGCCGCCGATCCTCATTTCACGGCGCCGGGCGGCGAATCGGCCGCCGCCTTTGCCATGCGGCTGGTGGCCTCGTTTGGCGCCATCGCTGGCCAGCACCCCGGCCAGACCGTGGTCATCGTCAGCCACGGCGGGGCCATCGCCACCGCCCTGGCCATGTTGGTGGCGGGGGATGGCGGGCGCTGGCTCGAATTCCAGATGGCAAACTGCGGCCTGAGCGAGGTAGCCTGGGGCGAACGGCCGCAGCTGGTGCGCCTGAACGATACGACCCATCTGAACGGCGCCGCCAAACCCCAAAGCTGGGGAGCGGAATGACGCCCGCATGTTCCTCTTCCTCTCCAAGTTCCTGCCGCTCTTCGTCTATCCGCTGGGGTTGGCTTGTGTGTTGCTGGCCATTGCCATCCTGCTCCGGCGGCGGCGCGGGCAGACGGCCCTGCTAATTGGCATCCTGCTGGTGTTGTGGTTGGGGGGCAACCGCTGGGTGGAATACGGCCTGGTGCACTCGCTCGAAAGCCGCCATCCCGCCCCCACCCCCCTGCCCTCGGCCCCGGTCATCGTCGTCCTGGGCGGAGGCACGCGCGCCGGCGACCCCCCGCGCCCGTTCAGCGAGATCAGCGAGGCCGGCGACCGCCTGTTGTACGCCGCCTTGCTTTACAAACAGGGCAAAGCGCCACACATCCTGGTCACAGGCGGCAGCATCGAGTGGCGCGGGCCGGGGGATGCCGAGGCCAAAGACATGGTGGCGGTGCTGACCCTGACCGGCGTGCCCGAAGAAGCCATCTGGGTCGAGCCGGAATCGCGCAACACCTACGAAAACGCCCTCTTCACGCGCCAGATGTTGGCCGAGCGCGGGATCGACGCCATCCTGCTGGTCACATCCGCCCGCCACATGCCGCGGTCGCTGCGGCTGTTCGAGCGCCAGGGCTTCACCGTCATCCCCGCCCCCACCGACTACCTCACCTCGGATGCCGACTGGGCCGGCCTGATCTCCTCCGACCCGCGCAACCAGCTCATCCAACTCCTCCCCGACGCCGAATATCTGTATTGGACCAGCGACGCCCTGAAAGAATACCTCGGCATCCTCATCTACAGCTTGCGCGGTTGGATGTAGGACGGAGCGAGCATCCCCAGATGCGAACGGCCCGCGAACAGGGTCGCACGTGGGCGTGCTCACTCCGCAAATCATGCCGCCCTTGCGGAGTGAGCATCCCCAGATGCGAACGGCCCGCAAACAGGGCCGCACGTGGGCGTGCTCACTCCTCGTCATCGGGCCTTCACTCCTCACGTTTCACGCCTCACGTTTCACCCCTCACGTTTCACCCCTCACGCCCCCCATGTCCACCCCACCCACCGACCTGACCCTCATCTCCTGGAATGTGAACGGCATCCGCGCCATCCAGCGCAAGGGCTTTGCCGGCTGGCTGGCCGCGGCCAACCCCGACATCCTCTGCCTGCAAGAGACGCGCGCCGAGGCCGAACAACTGCCCGACGACCTTCGCCAACCGGCGGGCTACCAGGCCTGGTGGCACGGCTCCGCACGCAAGCGTGGGTACAGCGGCACCGCCATCCTCAGCAAAACCGCCTCGCTGGCGGTGGAATTCGGGCTGGGGAGACCGGAATTCGACGACGAAGGCCGCACGGTCATCGCCCACTACCCCGATTTCACCCTGATCAACTGCTATTTCCCCAACGGCAGCCGCGACCATAGCCGCGTGCCGTTCAAGATGGCTTTCTACGAGGCCTTTCTGGACCGAATCGAGCGGCTGCGGGCCGAGGGCCGGGCCGTCATCTTCTGCGGCGATGTCAACACCGCCCATCACCCCATCGACCTCACCCACCCCAAGACCAACCAGAACACGACCGGGTTCCTGCCCATCGAACGGGCCTGGATGGACAGACTGGTGGCGCAGGGCTGGGTGGACGCCTTCAGACATTTCTACCCCGACCTGCGCGAGCAATACACCTGGTGGTCCACCCCCACCGCCGCCCGCGAGCGAAACGTGGGCTGGCGGATCGACTACTTCTTCGCCGCCGCCGAGGTGATGCCGCGGGTTCGCGACGCCTTCATCCTGCCGGAGGTGATGGGCAGCGACCATTGCCCGGTGGGGATCAGGTTGGCGGCTGGGTCAGGGGGGTGGTAGCCAGGAGTCGCTGGGGCGCATCGGCTGCTCCTGAAGCCGGCATTCCACCATCGCGCGATTCGAGGGCACGTTGTACAAAAACGAGTGGCGCCAGAGAGGATTGCTGATCTTTGCGGCTCGTTCCACTACCAACGCATAACCTGCCCTGCGGATGGCGGCAGCGGTTTGGTCGTGTTTTTGGGCGCGCATTGAGTTTGCCAGGTGTTCGAATACACTGGCCAGTGTGAGATAAGTGGACACGGCCTCGTCCATTGCCGCTACGCCATGCTCTTGTAGATGACGCCATACCTGATCGGCTGTCTGTTGCGCCTCTTCCGCTCGACCCTGCGCCAGCGCACATTTGGCCAGCAGCGCCTCTGTCTCCATGACGCGTGCAGTCATTCCGCTCATCGTAAAGGTTTGACGCGCCATCTGGAGGTGGTGCACGGCCGCATCATAATCACCCATAGCTACGGCCCGACTCCCTAACTCCCACAACACTCCTGCAACCAGGCCGTGGTCGTCTACTGCCGTCGCCTCCGTCAAGGCCTGATCGAACAGCTGCGTCGCCGCCTCGAGATCGCCACTCAACAGCTTGACGCCGGCGAGATTGACGACATTGTAGGCGTGACTGTGCCGATCTCCGATCAGATCGCACAGTTCGACGCCTTCTTCAAGATGCCTGGTGGCTTCTTCGAATAAGCCTAAATACTGATAGGCCGCGCCCAGGTTGCTCAGGACCCGCGATTGTAAGGAGCGGTCGCCGCCACAGCGCACCATGCCGAGGACGCTTGCCCAGAGCTGAGCAGAGCCTGCAAAGTCACCCGCATAGGCGTGATACAAAGCTACGAGGCCCGTAGCGTAGGCGATGGCCCAGCCATCGCCCGCGACCTGCGCCTGCGCTAACGCTGCCTCGGCCGTCTGTTGCGCCTCTGGGTCATCCAGTCGGGTTTGCGCAACGGCCTTGGAGGTCAATGCGCGCGCCTCCAGGTCAGGGTTTCCTGCAATGTGCGCGGCCCTGATGACATCGTCGGCCACTGCTAACATGCCGGGGAAATCGCCGACCGCATTCAGATAGCGCAGGTGTTTGTAGAGGGCCTCTGCCAGCCACGCCTGGTTGTCATCTTGGCGCGCCATCTCCAGGAGGGCGGCGATGTCGGTCGTTTCGGCCGCACGGTTGCCGGCCAGGAAGAAGACCTCCTCACGGCCTTGCAGCGCCTGCCAGCGGCAGTTGTGATCCTGCGGATCGACAGTGTTCAGGACGCGCTCGAAAAAGGCCTGCGCCTCGATCAGCGCCCCTTGCCTGGTAGCTCGTTTACCGGCGAGAAGCCAGAAATCGGCCGCTTGGGTCGGCAGGCCAGCCTGATCGAAATGCTCGGCCACCAGCTCGGGTTCGGTCTCGGTGATATGCTGAAAACGAGTGATGTAGGTTTCGGCAATGCGTTGGTGCCGGCTTCTGCGCTCATGTTTGAGCAGCGCGGCGAGGGCGGCCTCTTGGATGAGTGCGTGTTTGAAGGCATAAAGCTCGTTTGGCGTGGGGCCGATCAGATGAAGCACACCTACCGCCGCAAGATGCCCCAGGTCGGCTCGCAACCGTTTTTCATCGTAGGGAACGATGCCGGCCAAAAGCGAAAAGGAGAACTCACGACCCAGGGTCGCAGCCCATCCGACCGTCTGCCAGGCCGGCCCTGCTCGTTGCAGCTGCGCCAGCAAGGAATCGCGCAGGGTGACAGGAATCTCATTCTGCCATGCCCGGTCGTCGGCCTCCAGCCAGGCGTGTGTCAGCGATTCCGCATAGAAGGGCACACCGTCGCAGCGAGACAGGATGTTGTGGAGGACGTCTTCGGGGATAATTGCCTCGCCTGCCAGATCGGCTACCATCAGCGCCACCTGTTCGGGCGCCAGCGGGCCTAGATGAAGCTGGAGGGGAGGCTGGCGCAAGCACCAGGGCGGATTGAACCCAGGTCGGTGCGTTAGCAACACCAGGCAGCCGGCGGCGGCCAGCACCTCCAGCGAAGTAGTGAGCCAGACCAGGGTGGAGGGATCGGCCCAGTGCAAGTCTTCGAACACCAGAACCAGCGGCCGTTCGACCGCAAGCCGACCGATCAGTAACAGCAGAGCAAGGCGCATACGTTCGCGCAGGTCATCGGTGATGGTTTCTGGAGCTGGAGGCTGAGTGGGGAGGCCAAGAAAGATCGCCAAAAGCCAGGCGGTTGCTGGCTCTGCCAAGCCAAGTTGTGTCAGGATGGAGTCGAGCTTCTCCTGTCGCGCCTGCGGGCCATCGTCGGGCTGTATGCCGATGATATCCTCAAACAGACGAACGAAAGGATAGAGAGCGGTGTTCTGGAAAGAGGAGAGGCAGCGGCTTTCGCACCAACGACAGGCGCCCGCATCCAACTGCGCCAGTTCCTGCACCAGGCGAGATTTACCCACTCCTGGCTCGCCGCTTAGCACGACCACCTGACCCTGACCCCGTCGCACCCGTTCCAAACAGTCGGTCAAGCACCCGAGTTCCTGCTCGCGACCGACAAGGCAAGTGAGGCGCTGTGTCTGGTCAGACCAGGTCAGTGAGCTTCGAGTTGCGTTTTCGCTTAATAGCCGATAGACGAACACATCGCCGCTTACACCTGGCAGTGAACGCAAGCCGAGCGGATGATAGTTGAAGCGACCAGTCAGCAAGCGTATGGTTTCCGCCGTTGCCACAATGCTGTGCGGATGGGCCAGGTATCGGCAGCCGCGCGCCAGATCGGGCACGGTTCCTACCAATTCACCATCGGTGAGCGCCATCATCTCCGTATGGATGCCGACGCACACAGGTTGCGCCGCGGCCAGCGCCAGCGCCGCCTGTGCGGCCCGGTGCACCGCATCTTCATAGGTCAACGGAAAGCCGAAGTAGACCAGACAGTCGGCGCCTTGCCGCGGCTGGCGTTGGCCACCCCAATGATCGAGGATAGGCGTACAAGTCTGGCTACAGCGCAGCAAATGTGTATGCAGATCTTCAGGGTCGACTTGGCCGGCCGGGACGGCGCCGCCACAGACCAGGGCGGTCACCTGCCGGCGTTCGCCGGCGTTTGTTGCCGCACCCTGTTTGCTTGCAATTGCTGAGGGGTTCTCGCCGCGAATCTGCCGCGTGAGAATTTGCTGATAGAGATGTGCGGCTTCAGCGGAAGGCGCCGTTCCGAACTCGGTGGCAAGGGTTCGGCTATAAGCCACATACTGTTCCAGGGCGGCAGCTTCATGGCCGCATTGGGCCAATGCAGTCATGAGCTGAATTTGCGCCTGTTCCTGCCAGGGCTCCAGCCCGACCAATCGTCGGGCATAGTCGACCACCCTGGTAGCCTCGCCCCGGCCTTCGTGATACGACGCCAATACCGATAACGCTTCCACCGCCTGGCGATGGAAAGCTTCCTGGTGCAGCAGCTGCCATTCTTCGAAAGACAGGCTGTCGCGCAGGGCAAAGCCGGCCAGCAGGTCGCCGCGATAAAGGGACACCGCCTGTTGCAGCCATTCAAGGCACGTTCGACATGGTTCGACAGAGGCGTGCCGGTGCTGCCGGTAGGCACGAATCAGTTCCTGGAAGGCACCGACATCAAGGTGATAATTACTGAGAGCGTTGAACTGAACGGTGTGCCTGTCGACAAGGAGGAATGGTTGGCGCCGGAAAGTGGCAGGCGCTTCATCCTCACGTAAGGCGCGGCGCAAACGTAAGAGCGTCTGACTCAGATTATGGGCCGCTTTCGACCTGGGCGATTCGGGCCAAAACAGGGCTGCCAATTCCTGACGACTGTGCGCAGCGCCGAGTTCAACCGTCAAATAGGCGAGGAGAGCGCGTGCTTTGTCGGTGCCAAAAGCGGAGATCGTTTGCCCGTCCAGCGTGGCGTCGAAGCCGCCAAATAATGAAATTGAGAGGTAGGCCATCGGTTCTTACTGCGTGGGGGGAGAGTTGGGAGCCGGCGCCCAAACTACGACAGTCTGTCCTCGATCGACGAGCGCATCATACCTGAACTTGTTGCTTACACGAAATATCGCGCCCCGGCGCTAGTCCTTGTGATAGTTTTGTGATGGGGATTGTGCAAACTTTTTCGCACCCTTATCTTACCAGGAGCGCTCCCATGAAATCGACTATCCAAACACTGCTGAGGAGTACAATCCTGATCGGGCTCGTGCTCGCGATCGCCTGGTTCGTTCCAGGCCGGGCCGATGCCCAAGGAGGCGATGTGAAGCCGATTCGCCTTGTCACCGGCGATGTCATCCCTGCAATCGTGACGCCGGACGAAATGGTGGTGTCACCTGATGCTGTTTTCGACGGCAAATACTTCAAAATCATTCAGTTCATCAGCCTTCCTAACGATGCCGACCGCAAGCGATGGGAAGCTAACGGATTGTTCCTGGGAGACTATCTGCATGATGACGCCTATTTTGCTGTCATCAACCAGAGCTTCGATCTCCAGGTTCTGGCCGATAAGGTGACAACCATCATCGATGTCGCTGATCCCTTTCGTTTGGAGCCGCCACTGGCTGAGATACAGGCGCAGGGGCAAGCGACCGGCAGGCTGGTGGTAAGTTATTATGCTACGCTCGACCCCGCCAAGGTCCTATCTGACCTTGAAGCCAGGGGGGTACGAGTTGAGGCCCATCGCGACTACTCACGGCAACTGGACATTGTCTTCGACTCCAGCCGTCAGGCCGAGATCATTGCCCTGCCGTATCTGCAGTTCCTCGGGTTGGAACCGGAACAGCCGGTATTGGAAGGCTACGACCACCGCAACACCTCTGGCCGATCCAACTATTTGAACACTGGCTTCGCTGGTCTGAACTACAACGGCGCTGGCGTGGTGATCGCCATCGGTGAAGACGGGACGGTCGACAATCTGGTGGATGCCAAAGGGCGGTTGACGGAGATGGAGTCAGGCGCTGCTTCTGATCACAAGATCGGGGTGATGCAGAACGCTGGCGGGGCGGGCAATCTGGATCCATCGAATCGCAACAACGCCTGGGGCGTCACCGTGCTGAGCGTTGCCGGGACGCCTGACTACGCTGGCCTCTATTCCTCGGCCAGTGTGCGCTACACCAATCACTCCTACGGCGTAAGCATCGAGGGCGGCTACGACTCGTTGGCCAGAGATCACGATCTGCGGATCGCCTCCTATCCCAATCACCTGGTCATCTACTCCAGCGGCAACTCCGGTACATCGACGGGCTATAGCCCCTATAGCTTTGCGGGTTGGGCGAACATCACCGGCAAGCGAAAGCAGAACAAAAACATGTTCGCCATCGGCGCCCTGGAGCCGGATGACGATCTGGCTAGCTTCAGCAGCCGCGGCCCGATGTATGACGGCCGCATCATTCCCCAACTCGTCATCGAGGGCATCGAGGGTACTTCGGACGCGGCGCCGAAAGTGACCGGCGAACTGGCGATGTTGGCGCAAGTATATAAGGCCAAGAACGGCGGCGCCGAATCGCCTTCCAGCCTCCTGCGGGCGATCATGATGAACACCGCCGACGACCTGGACGACGCCGGCCCTGACTATAAGACCGGATACGGCCGGCCCAATCTGCGCCGGGCTTATGTCGTCCTCGATAACGGCCGCTATCTCGCCAGCTCAGTCGCGAACGGGAACACGAACAGCCATACCATCACAGTGCCTGCCAATACCAAACAGTTTCGGGTCATGGTCGTCTGGCCAGATGTAGCCGCAGCCGTCAATGCTGATCCAGCTATCGTCAATGACCTGGACCTGGTTGCCACAGACCCATCCAGCACCAGCTACCTGCCGTGGGTGCTCGATGCCACCGCTAACGTGACCGCCATCGATAATCCGGCCACGCGCGGAGTCGACAACCTGAACACAATCGAGCAAGTGACCGTGGATGATCCGGCTGCGGGCGTCTGGACGATCGATGTCGCCGGAACGAGCGTGCCCACAGGCCCACAGACCTATTACCTTACCTACGAGTTCCTGATGGACGAGTTGCAGATAGCCTTTCCACTGAAAGACCATCGCTTCGTATCGGGGAGCAGCTATCATCTCAAGTGGGACTCGTACGGTGGTGTAGGCGCCTTTTCTCTCGCCTATCAAATCGACGGTGGAACTTGGGTGAGCATCGCCAGTGGGTACAGCGCCGCCAGCCGCACCTATCAGTGGACAGCGCCCTCGGTCAGCGGCATCCACACGATCAAGTTCCGGGTCCAGCGCGGCGCGCTGACCTCGGAAAGCGATGTGAACTACATCGGCGCCGTGCCGGGCAACTTCTACGTGCATTGGGTTTGTAACGACGCCGTCCGCCTGGTCTGGAACCCGGTTTCGGGCGCAACAAGTTACGTGATCTACCGGCTGGGGAGTCAGTACATGGGCGAAGTGACCAGCGGCATCACCTTCGATGGCGCTTCGGCCATCCTCACCGGCCAGAGTACGGTCAGCGACGAATACTACGCCGTCGGCGCCGTGACCGGGGGCAACGAAGGCCCGCTCACCCTGTCTGTGCAGAAATCCGCCGGCGACTACAACTGCTTCTATGCCAAGACCACCGTTGCCAGTTCTGTAGACGAAGCCAACATCATCCTGAAAGGGCTGGTCAACCCACACAATTCGACTCTTACCAACGTCCACTTCGAATACGGGCCGACCGCCTCTTACGGCTCTTCCAGCTCGAACATCTCGATCTCGGCCAGCGGCCATGAAGAAGAAGCCGTGAGTAAAACGATCGCGTCGACTTTGACCGACCGCGCCGATGTGTTGCACTTCCGACTGGTCGCCGACAAAGACGGCTCGGCGGTCTACGGTGAGGATCAAGAGATCCGTCTGCCCTCTGGTTACGATTTCACGTTCGATGGCGCCAATGACTATATCGATGTCAGCGATCACAGCGCCCTGCCCATCTATCGAAACGGCGCCGGCACAGGCTATTCCGTCGCTTTCTGGGTCAACGGCGCCACCGGCCAGGCCGCGAAACGGCTCTACTTCGAAGGCAGCAGCACCTCGAGCACACAGCGGCTTGCGATTCAGACGCGCAGCAGCGGCGTTCAGGGTATCACCATCGTCCTCAGAGACGATGCCGGCACGTATCTGCTCAACAATGGCTACACCAACACGGTATTCGATAGTTCCTGGCATCATGTCGCCTTTGTGGATGGCAATGGCGCCGGTAAGCTCTACATCGATGGCAATCTCGCCGGCAACCTGAACTACACCCCCACCACGATCACCCTGGATAGAGCCAGCATCGGCGCCGAATGGAGGACAGCAGCCTCCGACTTCTTTACCGGCCGGATCGATGAGGTCAGTATCTGGGACAAAGCCCTCAGCGCCGCTGAAATCACCGCCCTGATGCACAAGGCCCTGCAGGGCAATGAGGCGAATTTGAAAGCCTACTTCCGCCTGGACGACGGCGCGAGTGGCAGGGTCTTCGATCCGATCACGGGAAGCGAAGCGACGATCGGAGGCGGAGGTAGCAAGACATTCTCGACCGCGCCGGTGGGCACAGCAGGCAAACTGGTGCAGACGACTTCGACGACTTCGGTGGGAGATACAGGCAAAGAACTCAAGGTCACGATCACATCCGCGTCTCCCACTACCAACTACCTGGGCATCTATCGGCTCGGCAACAGCAACAGCTATGTGACCGACACGGCGAAACGGGCCTCCATCTTCTGGGGCCTTCGCGAGTTCGGGAACGTGACCGCCACCCTGGTGTTCGATTACAGTAACGTCCCCAACATCTCCAACCCGTCTCAGCTCCGGCTCCTGAAGCGCAGCGACGCCGCCAGCAGTTGGACCGATGTCACCAGCGACTTCGTCCATGATACGACCACTCGCACCTTCACCAAGACAGGCGTCACCGACTTTTCGGAATTCTCCATCGGTCATTTGCCTGCCACCGCCATCACCCTGACGGGGCTCCAGGCCCGCAGCGCTGGCGACGCCCCCATTCTGCCGTTGGTGATGATGGTTGGCGGGATTCTGGCCGCGGTCGGGTTCCGCCTCCGCCGGCGTTCTCGTTGAAGCATCGCCTCTCGTCTAGACAGTCCTGATGGGAAAGGGTACAATAGCGTCAAATTGACACCAACCCCTTTTCATTCTCACCCACCTCAAGGAGGAAAGGCATCATGGACCGTCTCAAAAAGGATTTCACGACGCTGTCGATTGTGATGATCCCGGTGGCGATTGCCATCAACATCGTCGTCGGCCAGCTCATCTACGCCCTCAAGGTTCCGCTCTATCTCGACTCCATCGGCACCGTGCTGGTGGCGGTGCTGGCGGGGCCGTGGGTGGGGGCCTTGACCGGGTTGCTCTCGAACATGGTGTGGGGGCTGAGCGGCCTGAACCCCACCTACACCCCCTTTGCAGCCGTGGCCGCCGTCATCGGCCTGCTCGCCGGCCTGCTGGCCGAGGCCGGCTGGTTCAGGGTCTGGTGGAAGGTGATCGTCGGCGGCTTGATCACCGGCCTGGTGGCGGCCGTCATCTCGGCCCCCATCTCGGCCTACGTCTTTGGCGGCGTGACCGGCAGCGGCACCGACCTGGTGACCGCCTTCTTCCGCGGCATGGGCGCGGGCATCCTGCCGGCCTCGTTCGCCCAGGGCGTCAGCTCCGACCCGCTGGACAAAGCGATCACCTTCCTGGTCGTCTGGGCCATCCTGCTCGCCTTGCCGTTGCGCTTCAAAGCCCGCTTCCCTCGCTCTGAAAACGTCCGCTAAGACCACAAAGGGCGTCGCCTGGACCCAGGCGACGCCCTTTGCCTTTTCCAACCGGCCATGAGCCAGGCTTTCAGCCTCTACCTGCCACAGGAAAGCGGGCTGCACCGTCTGCATCCGCTGACCAAGCTGCTGCTGGCCTTTTTCCTGCTGGTCTGCGGGCTGGCGCTGCCGGGTGTGTGGGCGGGGTACCTGGCCTTCGCCCTCCTGGTGATGCCGCTGGCCCTGTGGGGGGGCGTGCTGCGACCTTTGTTGCGGGCGGTGCTGCGATCGGTCGTGCCCTTCGCCATCTCTCTCTTCCTCATCCAGGGCTTTCTGTGGCCGAGGGGGACGCCCATCGCTGCGATGGGGCCGGTCTCGCTCAAACTCGAAGGCCTGCTGTTCGCCATCCGCAGCACCGGGCGCATCCTCATGGTGGTCAGCAGTTTCCTCTTGCTGGCCCTCACCACCCGGCCCGACGCCCTGGCCCTCACGCTCGGTCAGCGCGGCGTGCCCAAGAGCCTGACCTACATCGTCGTCTCCACCTTGCAGATCGTCCCCCGCTTCCAACTCAAAGCCGCCACCATCCTCGACGCCCAACAAAGCCGGGGCCTGGAAATCCGGGGCAGCCTGCGGCGGCGAGTACGGGCGCTGGTGCCGCTCATCGCTCCGCTGGTGCTCAGCAGCCTGGTCGATATCGAAGAACGGGCCATGGCCCTGGAGGCGCGCGCCTTCAGCCGCAAAGGGCCCAAAACCTCGCTCCTGGTGCTGCACGACACCCGCCCTCAGCAGGTCGGGCGTTGGCTCCTGGTGCTGGCCACCGCCTCCCTCCTCCTCGCGCGCCTGTTCTTCGTTTGAATCCGCCTGTTGTTGCCAAGCGCCGGGGTCAGCCCCCTTCAACCCAAGCCATGATCGAGATCGAAGGTCTGACCTACAGCTACCCCGCCGCCACCCAGCCGGCGCTGCACGATCTCAGCCTGAGCATCCCGGCCGGCCAGTTCTGCGCCCTGCTGGGGGCCAACGGCGCCGGCAAATCGACCCTGTGCTATGCCATCTCCGGCTTCGTGCCCCATTTCTACCGCGGCCAGATGGAGGGCAAAATCCAGGTGGCGGGGATCGGCATCGGCGGCGCCTCGCTGGCGGATCTGGCCGGGGTGGTGGGGCTGGTCTTCTCCAACCCCTTCAACCAGATCACCGGCGCCTGCTACACCGTGGCCGAGGAGATCGCCTTTGGGCTGGAGAACCTGGGCCTGCCGCGAGCGGAGATGCACGCTCGCATCGACCATGTTCTGGCCCTGGCCGGGTTGGCCGAGCTGGCCGCACGTTCGCCCTTCGCCCTTTCGGGCGGACAGCAACAGCGCCTGGCCCTGGCCTCCATCCTGGCCATGCAGCCGCAGGTGCTGGTGTTGGATGAACCCACCTCACAGCTCGACCCCGCCGGCGCCCGCGAGGTCTTTGCCATGCTTGCGGCCCTGGCGGCCGAGCGCGGAACCACCGTCGTCCTGGCCTCGCACGCCCTGGAATGGGTGGCGGTCTTTGCCGACCGCGTGATCGTCCTCGAAAACGGCGGCATCCTGGCCGACGGCGCCCCCGCCGACGTGCTGACCGCACCCGCCCTGGAAGTAAGCGGCGTCGGCGCCACCCGCTACACCCAGGCCGCCCGCCGCGGCCAACAACAAGCCCTGGCCCCCGCCGACCGTCCTCTGCCCGTCACCCTGGAGCAGGCGACGGCTTTCTGGTCATGAAAATCACCATTGCCGATGTCGTCTTCAGCTATCCCAGCGGTGTGACCGCGCTGGTGGGGGTCAGCCTGGAGATAGGCAGCAGCCAGGCGGTGGCCATCGTCGGCGAGAACGGCGCCGGCAAGACCACCCTGGTCAAACACATCAACGGCCTGTTGCGACCCAACAACGGCCGGGTGACGGTGGGCGACTGGGATACGGCGGCGCATTCGGTGGCAGAACTGGCGGCGCGGGTGGGCTATGTCTTCCAGAATCCCGATGACCAGCTGTTCGAGCGCAGCGTGCGTCGCGAACTGGCCTTTGGCCCGCGCAACCTCGGCCGGAGCGAAGCCGACATCCAGGCGGGCGTGGACATGGCCCTGGCGCGCACAGGTTTGGCGGAGTTCGCCGGCGTCCATCCCTACGATCTTTCCTTTTCCCAGCGCAAATGGGTGGCTCTGGCGGCCGTTCTGGCCATGCAGACGCCTGTCGTCATCCTCGACGAACCGACCGCCGGCCAGGATGGTCGCGGCATCGCCGCCCTAGGCAGGCTGGTGGAAGAACTGAAAGCCGAAGGCCGCACCCTCGTCGCCATTTCCCATGACCTCGATTTCGTCGCCGACCACTTCCCCCGGCTGGTGGTGATGGCCGATGGCGGCATCCTGGCCGATGGCCCCGCCGCCCAGGTCCTGGCCCAAACCGACCTCCTCCGCCGGGCGCAGGTCGATCCCCCCCAACTCGCCCGTCTGTCCGCCGCCCTCGGCCTGCCCGGCCTCCCCACCGGGGTCGAGGAGTTCCTGGCGGCAGTGCGAGAGAGATAGGTGGCAGGTCCGCAATTCCCACACAACCCCCTATGCCTCACACCCTTATCGTCCTCAACGACCTCATCGCCGACCTGAGCATGCGCATTTCCCGCTTTCCTATTGCGGCCAAAGACCTGCCCAAGCTCAGCTACATCGAACTTGGGCCTGGCGCGGCCTGCAACGTGGCCATCATGGCGGCGCGGCTGGGGCTGCGCGTCCTCTGCCTGGGCGAGGTGGGCAGCGACCGCTTCGGGCAGGTGGTGCGCGAAGGTCTGAACCAGGAAGGGATCGACGCCAGCCACCTCATCCATCTGCCCCAAACCACCACACCGGTGGCAGGCGTGGTGGTGGATGAGGCTACCGAACCGGCCTATCTGGGCTACCCCGGCCATCTTCAGTTGACCGAACTCCCTTCTTCCTGGCGCACGGTCATCGGCGGCGCTCAGGCGCTCTTCACCGACGGTTGGGCCGAGCACGAAGGCGTGGCGGCCATCGGGCTGGAGGGGCTGAGGGCCGCGGCAGAAGCAGGCGTCCCCACATTCTTCGACCCTGGCCCTGGCAACCCGGCCATCGATAACGGCTGGCACCGCCAGGCGGTGGGCCTGGCGACGGTCGTGCTGGTCAACGAGGAGGAGGCGCAAAGGCTGACCGGCGAGGCCGACGGGCTGGCCGCGGCCCAGGCGCTGCTAGACATGGGCTGCCGGTGGGCGGTGGTCAAACGCGGCCCTGCCGGGAGTCTGATGGTCACCAGAGAGGGGATGGCCCTGTCGCCGGGCTTTCCGGTGGCGGCGGTGGATGCGACAGGCGCCGGGGATAGCCTGGCCGCGGCGGTGGTCTACGGCTATCTGCACGGCATGAAGCTGGACGCCCTGGCGACGCTGGCCAATGCCACCGGCGCCGCCAAAGTCCAAAAACGGGGCACCGGCCACAACATGCCCACCGTGAGCGAGATCGGCGCCATCCTATCTCGCTTTGGCCTGCCCATAGCGGGGTTGCCCTTGCCACCCTGAGCCAGGCGGTCCTTTTCGGGCTTCACGTCGCCTTGCCTACAGCATCGGGTGTAGGCTCTGCTATAATGGCCGGGAGTTTTTGCAGGACTTCGCCGGTGTCATCCCCGAAATTGCTATGTCTTCTCGCCTCGCCAGCCGCCTGAGCGCGGCCCGCCGCGCCATCTTCGTCGGTCGCGTCGATGAACAGACCCTGTTCACCGACGCTCTGGCCGCGCCCGAACTGCCCTTCTTCGTCCTCTACTTCCACGGACCCGGCGGCGTGGGCAAGACGACCCTCCTGCGCGTCCTGGCCGACCTGGCCGAACAGTCGAGCATCCCCACAGCCCAGATCGATGGCCGCACGCTCGACGCCTCGCCCGAAGGCTTCGAAGACGCCTTGTGCACCGCCATGCAGCTCGACCCCGGCGATACGCCCGCCCAGGCCATGGCCCGCCAGCCCGGCCGCTTTGCGCTCTTCATCGACACCTACGAGCTTCTCGCCCCCCTGGATGGCTGGCTGCGCGACCGCTTCTTGCCCGGCCTGCCCGAAAATGTCCTCGTGGTATTGGCCGGCCGCACGCCTCCCTCTGGCGCCTGGCAGAGCGATGGCGGCTGGCGCTCGTTGTTGCGCGTCGTCTCATTGCGGAACCTCAGCCCCAACGAAAGCCTGAGCCTGCTGGCAAAGCGGGGAGTGCCCCTCGAACAGCACCCGGTCGTGCTCGAATTCACCCACGGCCATCCCCTGGCTCTGGCGCTGGTGGCCGATGCCTTTGCTCAGCGCAGCGACTTCGTCTTTCAGCCTGAGCAAAGCCCTGACATCGTCAAGACCCTGCTCGAACAGTTCGTGCAGAAGGCGCCGGGGCCGGCCCACCGCGCCGCGCTCGAGGCCAGCGCCCTGGTGCGGGTGATGACCGAGACCCTGCTGGCGGAGATGCTCACGCTGCCGCATGATCCTGCCACGGCCAGCGACGATGCCAGCCATGAGTTGTTCGACTGGTTGCGTGGTCTTTCCTTCATCGAATCTCGTCCCGGCGGACTCTATCCGCACGACCTGGCCCGCGACGCCCTGGCCGCCGATCTGCGCTGGCGCAACCCCGACTGGTATGCCACGCTCCACAGCCGGGCGCGCGCCTACTACACTCGCCGCATCAACCAGACCAGCGGCGAAGCTCAGCAACGAGCCTTGCTCGACCTGGTCTATCTGCACCGCGACAATCCCGCCGTCCGGCCATTCTATGATTGGCAGGTCAGCGGCGGCGCCCTGTCCACAGCCATGCAAGAGAGCGATGCACCCGAGCTTGTGCAATTGACGGCAAGACACGAGGGCGAAGCCTCGGCCGGGCTGGCGGCCTACTGGTTCCGCCGTTTCCCATCCGGTGCGCGGCTGTGGCGGGACGTCCGTGGTCAGTTGGCCGGTTATCTCAGCTTCATACCGCTGCACGAGACCACCGAAGCCGATCTCGCCGCCGACCACGCCATCGCCGCCGCCTGGCAGTTTTTGCAGCAGCGCGCCCCCCTCCGCAGCGGCGAAAGCGTCCTCTATTTCCGTTTCTGGATGGCCGCTGAGTCCTATCAGGCGGTCTCGCCCATCCAGAGCCTGATCTTTATCAACATCGTCCGCCACTATCTCACCACCCCCTCGCTGGCCTACACCTTTTTCCCCTGCGCCGACCCGGAGTTCTGGGCGATGGTGTTGGGCTACGCCGACCTCCACCGTCTGACCGAGGTCGATTTCGAGGTCGGTGGACGGCGCTTTGGCGTCTATGGTCACGATTGGCGGGTGCGGCCACCGTTGGCCTGGCTGGCCCTGCTGGCCGAACGCGAGGTGGCGGCCCAACCCCAGGCCGACGCTCCGCCCGAACCGGCTCCTGCCCTCGTCGTCCTCAGCCGGCCCGGCTTCGAGGCAGCCGTGCAAGAGGCGTTGCGCTTCTTTGCCCGCCCCGACCGTCTGGCCGGCAACCCCCTGTTGCGGGCGCGGCTGGTCGTTGCTGATGGCGCTCTGGTCGGCGATGGCCCGCGCAGCGAGCGCCTGCGCCAGCGCATCCAGGCTGCGGCCGAGATGCTGAAAGCCACCTCGCGCGACGAAAAGCTGTACCGGGCGCTGGATCGCACCTATTTTCATCCCGCGCCCACCCAAGAGGCCGCCGCCGAAATCCTGGACCTGCCCTTCAGCACCTATCGCCGCCATCTCAAGGCGGGGATGACCGAGATCACCGAGATCCTGTGGCAGTGGGAGATTGGGGCGGGGTGAGGGGGTGAGGGTTCCGGGTTCCGTGGTGCGTGGTGCGTGGTGCGTGTTCCGGGTTCCGTGGTGCGGTTGTCTTCTTTCCTTGGTGTTTTCTTTGTGTCCTTTGTGCCTTCGTGTTCATGGGTTTGGGGCGAAAGTGAGTAGGAACTGAGTAGTTTTTGGGCTGGAAAATGAATAGGGGGCGGCGCGAGAGTGCCCGTATCGCCCGGACGCCGGATTTCCACCTCCCGGACTCCTCGCCGCCATGAACGCCTTTCTCCCCCACCCCCTCAACAGCCTGATCGACGCCTGGAACGCGCACGATAGCGAACGCGTGTCATCGTTCTATGCGGCCGATTTCGTGGGCGTCGATCTATCGCAATCGCAGTTGGTTCTGGAAGGGATGGCCGGCCTCCATCGCCTGTTGGCGTCGGCCTGGCGGGCTTTTCCTGATCTGGAACTGATTCCCGAAGAAATGATCGTCGACTGCGATCGTATTGCCGTTTTCTGGTTAGTCCAGGGCACCCACCAGGGTCGCCTGCTGAACATCCCTCCCACGGGGCGAAAGGTACAGTGGCGGGGCGTCAGTTGGCTGACCTGGCGAGACGATAAGATCGAGAAGGCAACCTACCTTTGGGATCTGGCGGGCTTGCTGCGCTCGTTGGGGCTGCTGCCCGATCTCTGAGACTTCACCCGACCTATGGGCGACCACCCACCGTCCGGCCACCTCGCCGGAATTCCACACACCTCGCAAGGAGATGCTTCACCATGTCGCACGTGCTCATCAAACACCACATCCAGGACTATGCCAAATGGCGCACTGTTTTCGACAGCATGGAAGGGCTGAGAGCCGAGATGGGCGAAACCTATGCCCATGTCTTCCACAACGTCGACGACCTCAATAACATAATCATCATGTTGCGCTGGGACAACCTCGAAAACGCTCGCCGTTACATTCAGGATCCTCGTCTCAAGGCGGCCATGCAAGAGGCCGGAGTTATGGGGCCGCCGGAGATCACCTTCCTGGCCGACGCTTGAACACGCTCCGGTGGGGGCTGATGGTGTCTACACTTGACGATGGACGCTAGACGAAAGCGATCCCGCCATTCCAGGCGGGCCGCTTCGTCCTCCGTCCATCGTCTTTCGTCCTCCCTTCATCGTCAAGGCAAAACTTCATCTCGGAGGTTTATCGTATGTCTGATCGCTCTCTCATCCGCTTTGGCGGGCTGGCCGGCATCCTGCTGGCGCTCAGCTCGTGGTTGGCCGTCGTCGTCTACTATGCCCTCGTTCCGGCCGCGCAACGGCTGCCCATCGCCGACGCCGGCGTCTACCTGGCTTCACTGGCGCAAAGCTCGACCGGATCGCAGCTCTTCAACGGCCTCTACGCCCTGATTGCCTTCTGGTCGTTTGCGGGCACGGTGGCCGTCTACTACCGCTTGCGACAGCATGGCGAGGCCTGGGCCTTGTTCGCCACCCTCATCGGCAGTATGACTGCTATCCTCACCATCGTCGGCAGCCTGCAACAGTTGGCAAATCTGCGCTACCTGGCCGCCCTCTCGTCCACCCTGCCCGACTTCGCCGCCGCCGCCCTGGCCGCGCCGGCGCCGCTCAACCCGGTCAACATCGTCAGCGCCGGGCTGGTGGCGCCGTGGTTTCTGGTCATCTCGCTGCTCATGCTCAAGGCCGATTTCCCCCGCCTGCTGGCCTATCTCGGCCTGATCGCCTTCGCCGACCTGACGGTGGGCTTCCTGGCCGCCCTGTTCGGGTTGGCGCCCCTTGCCATCCTCGCCGCCCTGGTCGCCGGGGCTGTGGGCGGGCCGGTCTTCTGGTTGTGGCTGGGCTTCATCCTCCGCCGCCAGCCGGCCTGAACTTCCAACACGGAGACACGAAGTACACAAAGGAAACACAAAGGTAGGAGGTTTTACGATGTCTGCACAACACAGCATGAAAATGTCATCGATGTCCGCCTCCGATGCGCCATCCAGCGTCGCTCTGACCGGGCTGGAGAAGCTGCTCCTCGTCGTCCCGCTTTTGGGCGGGCTTTTCTTCGGCCTGGTTCCCTTGCTGGCGCCCAAGTTCCTGGCCCAGATCAGCGCCGCCCCCGGCAACGACCCCTACATCTACCGCCTGGCCGGGGCCGCCACCCTGGGCTATGCCATCGTCCTGACCATGGCCATCATGGGCGGCCGCTGGCTACCGGCCCGCATCGTCGTCATTGCCACCCTGGCCTTCAACCTCGGCTCGCTCTATGCCATCGCCCTGACGGTTGCGGGCGGCGGCGCCGCCTGGATCGTCTATGCCATCCTGGTGGCGTCGATCGCGATCACGGCCATCACCGCCTGGATGCTCTATCGCCACCGCCCCGCGCCGGCGGTCACGCCAGATGTGGCCCCGTGGCTGGCCTGGCTGGTGCGGCTGCTGATGGTGGTCGCTACGCTGGTGGGGGCGTCGGTGCTGTTTGCGCCCGTGCTCTTCGCCCAGATTTTCGGGTTGGCCGGGACCGACCTCTTCCTCTATCGCCAGGCCGGGGCCGCCACCCTGGGCTATGGCGTCATGGGCTTCTTCCAGTTGCGCTCGCGCTCGTGGCAGCAATGGCGCCTACCCTCGGCCATGTCGCTGGTCTTCAACGGCGTTTCCTTCCTCGTCTCGCTCCTGGCCGTGGTCAACGGCGAGGCCCTACCCCTGGCCTACATCATCACCGCCGCTTCGTTGGCGGCCACCGTAGGCTCTTTCCTGGCCTTGCTGCGGCAAGGCAACTGAGGTTCGACCATCGGAGACCTTTACCAATGGCAAAAGAAATCATTTACAGCGATGAAGCCCCCAAGTCTCTGGCAGGATACAGCCAGGCCGTGAAAGCGGGTGGGCTTATCTTCGTATCGGGTCAGGGACCTTTCGACCCCAAGACGGGCGAAGTCGTCGGCACGACCATCCAGGCGCAAACAAGGCAGTGTCTATCGAACATCCGAGCAATCTTGCATGCGGCTGGCAGTTCTCTTGACAAGGCCGTTAGCGCCACCTGGATACTCGGTGAAGAAAGCGACTTCGCCGGTATGAACGAGGAATGGGGAAGGTGGTTTCCGAAGGACCCGCCTGCTCGCCAGGGCGCGAAACTCGCCATTCATCCCAGAGGCATGAAGATTTCCATTGCGCTTGTCGCCGAAGCCTGAGGCGCCAACACCAGGCCCGTTGCCTCGGTGGCGCGTTTCGGCAAGCCGGTAACAGTCGGGTGCGCCTCGACGACGGCGTTTCAGAAGCCTCGACGACGGAGGTATTGACAATGACCGAACAAGACAAACGCAACCTGGCCCTCGTGCGCAAGATGTACGAAGGCGATGAACGCGAGCGGGCCGCTATCGCCAACGACATCGTCTGGCATGTCCCCGGCCACAACCCCGTCTCCGGCGACTATCGTGGCTTCGAGGAATACACCCAACTGATGGTCTCGCGCATGGCGCCGCTCGACCGCTGGGATTTCACCCTCGAAAGAGCCATGGTCAACGGCGACTATGTGATGACGGTCATCCGGGTGCAGGGCGAGCGAAAGGGCAAAGTCATCGACCTGCGCGGTGGCCACCTCATGCGCGTGACCGCCGACGGCAAAGTGGCCGAAGGCTGGGGCTTTGCCGACGATCAGGAGGCGTTGGACGCGTTTTTTGCGGCTTGAGTGCGGGCGGTGATGCCGGCGTCGATCGCAAGCCGGCGCTGAGAGATGGCCTGCCAAAAAGATGGCGCTCGATTCCGAGCTTCGTTTGCGCCCTCCCCAGAGCGCGGTTTCTTTGACAGCAAGGGGCTTCTCCCGTATGATCAGCGCCCACCTTCCCCTTCCGAGGCCGCCTTGCTCCGCCAACTCTGGCAAGAATGGCTCGTTCTTGCCCGTCACATCGGTAACTTCCAGGCCAGGGTTCTGATCACCCTGGTCTATTTTACGCTCATTTTGCCGTTTGGACTGGTTGTCACCTATTCTCGCGACGTCCTGCGGATGAAGCGCGTCCCCGCCAATCGCGCCTGGCTGGAGCGAGTGACGCGCGACTTCGACCTGGAGCAAGCCCGCAGGCAGGGCTAGGACGACCCGGGGCGCCACGAATCCAACCTATGTACATACTCGGCGTTTCTTGTTTCTACCACGATGCAGCGGCGGCGCTGCTGCACGATGGCGATCTGGTGGCGGCCTCGGAAGAAGAACGCTTCAGCCGCAAAAAACACGATTCCGGCTTCCCCAAGCACGCCATCGAATTTTGCTTGCGCCAGGCCGGGATCACCGCCGCCGACCTGGACTACGTCGTCTTCTACGAGAAGCCGCTGCTCAAATTCGACCGCATCCTGCGCAGCAGCCTGGCCACCTTCCCGCGCTCGTGGCTGCTGTTCCGCGAGTCGCTCATCACCTGGATGAACGAGAAGCTGTGGATCCGGGCGCTGCTGCAAGAAGAACTGCCGGATGTGGCCACCGAGCGGTTTCTGTTCGTCGAGCATCACCTTTCTCACGCCGCCAGCGCCTTCTTCGCCTCGCCGTTCGAGGAGGCGGCCATCGTCACCATCGACGGCGTGGGCGAGTGGACGACGACGGCGATCGGCAAGGGCACAGCCACCTGGGACGGCCAGGGCCAGAACCGCATCGATCTGACGCAGGAAATCCGCTTCCCGCACTCGCTCGGCCTGCTCTACTCGGCCTTCACTGCCTATCTGGGCTTTCGCGTCAACAACGGCGAATACAAAGTCATGGGCATGGCCCCCTACGGCGAGCCGCGCTATGTCGATCGGGTGGAAAAACTGGTGCAGACGGGCGACGATGGCTCGTTCTGGTTGGACATGGACTATTTCGAGTTCCAATACTCGCCCCTGCGCACCTTCAGCGACCGCTTCATCCAGCTCTTCGGCCCCCCGCGCACCTCGGAATCCGAATTCTACACCTTCACCACCCACCCCCAGCGCGACCATCCCGCCTGGAACGAAGACAAGGCCAAAACCAACCAGCACTACGCCGACATCGCCGCCAGCATCCAGCATGTGACCGAAGAGATGATGCTCAAGCTGGCGCGGCATGCCCATGCCGTCACTGGCAGCAAGAACCTGTGCATGGCGGGCGGCGTCGCCCTCAACTCGGTGGGCAATGGCCGCATCCAGCGCGAGGGGCCGTTCGAGCATGTCTACATCCAGCCGGCCGCCGGTGATAGCGGCGGCGCCCTGGGCGCGGCCCTTTATGCTCACCACGTCCTGCTCGGCCAGCCCCGGCGCTTTGTGATGGAGCACGCCTACTGGGGCGAGAGCTTCGACGACGACGCCATCCAGCGCTTCCTGACCGAAAACGGCATCCGCCACCAGGCCGCCAGCGAGGAGCGCATCGTCGGCGAGGTGGTGGAAACGCTGTTGCGCGGCGAGGTAGTGGGGTTGTATCAAGGCCGGTCGGAGTGGGGGCCGCGGGCCTTGGGCAATCGCTCCATCCTGGCCGACCCGCGCCGGGCGGAGATGAAAGAGATCGTCAACACCAAGATCAAATTCCGCGAGCCATTCCGCCCCTTCGCCCCGGTCGTGATCGAAGACGCCGCCCGCGACTACTTCCAGCTTGGCGCGCCCGACCGCGAATATCTCCCCCGCTTTATGCTCACGGTGGCCCCCGTCCACCCCGACAAGTGGGAAGTGATCCCGGCCACCACCCACATCGGCGGCAGCGGCCGCTTGCAGACCATCCGCCGCCAACACAACCCCCGCTACTTCGACATCGTCGCCGCCTTTGGCCAGGCCACCGGCGTGCCCGTGGTACTGAACACCAGCTTCAACCTGCGCGGCGAGCCGATGGTCAACACCCCGGCCAACGCCTACAACACCTTCAGCAACAGCGGCATCGATTTGCTGGTATTGGGTGGTTATTTGGTTAGAAAGTAGTTCCGTGTTCTGTGTTCCGTGTCGCGCTCATGTTGCATTCTATGCAATAACCAATTACTAATAACCAATTACTAATAACCAATACCCAAACAAACCCCCGGAGTTAACACCTATGCGCATGAAACGCCGTCTCGGCATCATTGGTGAGTTGTTTGGCTTTCTGTGGGAACAGAAGCTGTACTGGATGATCCCGATGATCGTCATCCTCGTCGCCGTCATCGCCATCGCCCTGCTCGGCCAGACCTCGGCCGTCGGCCCCTTCATCTACACCCTGTTCTAACCGCCCCCCACCAGCGATCCTTCGTTTCACTCAGGACAAGCTCTGCGACTTGCCACCCGCCACCTGCCACCTGCGACCTGCCATCCTTCGTTTCACTCAGGACAAGCTCTGCGACTTGCCCCACCCGCGGCCTTACGCTATACTTCGTTCATTAAGTTTCGTTCATTTTCGTCAAGGAAGTCTTTATGGCAGTCGAAGGTCGCGAGAAAGCCCTAGAATCGACTCTTGCCACCCTCACCAAACGTTTTGGTGAGGGTACGATCATGAGGCTTGGTGAAGCCTCGGCGATGAAGGTGGAGACGATTCCCAGCGGCTCGCTCGCCCTCGATCAGGCGTTGGGCGTGGGTGGGATGCCGCGCGGGCGCGTGATCGAGATCTATGGCCCCGAAGCCTCTGGCAAGACCACCCTCTGTCTCCACACCATCGCCGAAGCCCAGAAGCTGGGTGGCTTCTGCGCCTTCGTCGATGTCGAACACGCCCTCGACCCCTCCTACGCCGCCAAGATCGGCGTCGATGTCAACAACCTCTTCGTCTCCCAGCCCGACACCGGCGAACAAGCCCTCGAGATCGCCGAGGCCCTCGTCCGCTCTGGGGCCATGGATGTCGTCGTCGTCGATTCGGTGGCGGCCCTGGTGCCCCGGGCCGAGATCGAAGGCGAGATGGGCGACAGCCACATGGGCTTGCAGGCCCGGCTGATGAGCCAGGCCCTGCGCAAGCTGGCTGGCGCCATCAAGCAGACGAACACGGTCATGATCTTCACCAACCAGTTGCGGCAGAAGATCGGCGTCATGTTCGGCAACCCCGAAACCACCACCGGCGGCATGGCGCTCAAGTTCTATGCCTCGGTGCGGCTGGACATCCGCCGCGTGGACTCGGTGAAGGCCGGCAACGAGGCGGTGGGCAACCGGGTGCGGGTGACGGTGAAGAAAAACAAGGTGGCGCCGCCGTTTCGGGTGGCCGAGTTCGATGTCATGTTCAACGAGGGCATCTCGCGCACCGGCGAGGTGCTGGATATGGGCGTGGAATTGAACGCCATCGAAAAACGCGGCGCTTTCTACACCTATGAAGGCACGCGTTTGGGCCAGGGCCGAGAAAACGCCAAAGACTTCCTGCGCGCAAACCCCCAGGTTCTCGATGCTATCGAGAACCAGATTCGGGCGCTAAGCGGTCTGCCTCTGCGCAACGCCGCTTAGCCGCCCGTTTCCGTAGCTCCACGCAGCGAAGCCATCTTGACCCAGTTTCAGGTTGCCTTTCCGGCAGGCTGTCTTCTGTTTTTTGGCCCCAGGCCCTTCCCCTGACAACTGTGTGCTGTTCTTCTGGCTGACGTCTTCCTGACGGTCGCCTGTGGTTTCGTGGACGCTACGACTATGTGTTGTGGCGTCTTTTTTTTCCATCTTGCCCGCCATGAGCGGAACCATCACCCGCCTCCTCCTTCAACAAAAGCATCGCCAACGCGTCAACGTCTACCTGGATGGCGTCTATGCCTTTGCCCTGCCCGACACCGAGGCCGCCCGCCTCAAGATCGGGCAGCACCTGAGCGATGACGACATCAGCCGGCTGCGGCACACGGATGACGAAGCCCGCGCCTTCGACAAAGCCGCCCGGCTGCTGGCCTCCCGACCCCGTGCGCAGGCCGAGATCGAGACGCAGCTGCGGCAGGCCGGGTTCAGCCCCGAAACCATCGCTCAGGCCATCGCCCATTTGCAAGCGCAAGGCTATGTCGATGACGCCAGCTTCGTGCAATGGTGGATCGACAACCGTGGCCGCTTCAGTCCCCGCAGCCAGGCCGCCCTGCGCCAGGAATTGCTGCAAAAGGGCGTCGATCGCAGCCTGATCGACCAGGCTCTGGCCCCCCTGGACGCTTCGGCTCAAGCCCTGGCTGCAGCCCGGCCCCGCGCCGAACGCTGGCGCCTGCTGCCCCGGCCGGAGTTCTACAAAAAGATGGTCGGCTTTCTCCAGCGCCGGGGGTTCGACTACGCCACGGCCCGCTCGGTTTGCGACCAGCTCTGGCAAGAGCAGGGCCACGACCGCTCCGACGACCTCCCCCCTGACGACCTCCTCTGACATTTACGCCCCACGCAAAACGTTTCCAATCCTGTACGAATCCCTCGAATTGACCAAGGACACCTTCACCCATGACCACAACCAGCATCATCGTTGCCATCCTCCTGGCCCTGATTGGCCTGGCAGCGGGTATTGCCCTGGGCTTCACACTCAAACAGAGAGCGGATGCGCGCAAACTGACGACCGCTCGGCTGCAGGCCGACGCCCTCGTGGCCGAAGCCAACGAAAAGGCGCGCTCCATCGAATTGGAGGCCAAAGACGCCGCCCTGGCCGAACGCAACGAGGCCGAAGCCGAATCGAATCGCCGCCGGCGTGAAATCAGCCGCCTGGAAGAACGCGCCCAACGCCGCCTGGAACAACTGGACACCCGTTCCGAGGCCCTCGAACAACGCGAGCGCCGCCTGAATCAGCGCCAAAGCCAGATCGACAAGCGTTTCGGCGAGCTTGAAAAAGCCGAAGCCGAGTACCAGGCCGAACTGGAGCGCATCGCCAGCATGAGCCAGGACGAAGCCCGCGAAGAACTGATCCGCCGCGTCGAAGGCTCGGCCCGCAGCGACATGGCCCGAACCCTGCGCCAGGTGGAGTCCGAGATCGCCCAGACCGCCGACCGCAAGGCGCGCGAGGTCGTCACCCTGGCCATCGAACGCATCGCCTCTGAGATCGTGGCCGAAAACACCATCACCTCGGTGCCGCTGCCCGGCGACGAGATGAAAGGCCGCATCATCGGTCGCCAGGGTCGCAACATCCGCACGATCGAGAGCGTCACCGGCGTCGATCTGGTGGTGGATGACACCCCCGAAGCCATCATCATCTCCAGCCATGACCCCGTCCGCCGCGAGGTGGCTCGCCTGACCCTGACCAAGCTGGTGCAGGATGGCCGCATCCACCCGGCCCGAGTGGAGAAAGAGGTCGAGAAAGCTCAGGAAGAGGTCGAGCGGGTGATCCGCGAGGCCGGCGAAGAGGCGGCCTATCAGACCGGCTTCCAGGGCCTGCATCCTGAGATCCTGAAACTGGTGGGACGGCTGAAGTTCCGCACCAGCTACGGCCAGAACCAGTACTATCATGCCATCGAGACCAGCCACCTCTCGGGTTTGTTGGCGGCCGAATTGCACGGCGATGTGCGCGCCGCCAAGATGGGCGGGCTGCTGCACGACCTGGGCAAGGCCGTCAGCCACGAGGTCGAAGGCCCGCACGCCATCGTCGGGGCCGACATTGCCCGGCGCTACGGCGTGCCCGAAAAGGTGGTTAACATCATCGCCTCGCATCATAACGAGGTGGAGCCGCAATCACTCGAAGCCATCCTGGTGGCCGCCGCCGATGCCATTTCGGGCGCTCGGCCGGGGGCGCGGCGCGAGTCGCTGGAAAATTATGTCAAGCGACTGACGGCCCTGGAAGAGATCGCCACCGGCTTCAGCGGCGTGCAACAGGCTTTCGCCATCCAGGCCGGGCGCGAGGTGCGGATCATCGTCAGACCGGAGTCGGTGGATGACTACGGCTCGATGGAGTTGGCTCGCAACATCGCCAAGAAGATCGAAGACAGCCTGCAATACCCCGGCCAGATCAAGATCACTGTCATCCGCGAGACGCGGTCGGTGGAATACGCGAAATAGACGGAGGGAGCATGACCACCCCCACCTACAAACAACTACGCCGCCAGAACGCCGTCATTGCCGGCGTCTGCGGCGGGCTGGGCGAATTCTTCGGCATCAGCGCCATCTGGTTTCGCCTGCTCTTCCTCATCCTGCTGCTCCCCGGCGGGCTGCCCGGCCTGCTGCCCTACATCATCCTCTGGGTCGTCGTCCCGCGCAAGGCGTAGCCGAGCTGGGGCGTGAGCCGGCGGAAATCGGCCACGTTCGGCAGGAAGCCATCTCCACTGAGCCGTGCGGCCTGGGGATGGCTTCTTGCCGCTGCCCCGGGGAGGCGGTTACATCGCCCAGGGCATGGGCGCGGGCGGGGTGAAGGTGGAGACGAGATCGACGGGGTGGTGAGCGGCGGCGGCTTGGGCGGCGGCGTTCAGGATCTCGATCACGTGGGCGGCGTGCTCGCCGCTGGCGCGATGGGGGCGGTCGGAGCGGAGGGCGTCGGCGATCTCGGCCACGCTGCGGCCCCACTGCACGCCGCGAAATGGCTGTTGCACCGGCGGCACCATCTCGTAGGGCTGGCCGAAGGGGGCGAATTCGATGCTGCTATCGAAATCGTGCCAGCTTTGCAGGTAGAGCGAACCTTCGTCGCCGTGGAGTTCCAGGCCCGTTTGCCGGGTGTGGTTGGTGACGTAGAAGCTGGTGGTCAGGCGGGCGACGAGGCCGCCGGCGAACTCGACCACGGTCACCATCCAATCGGGGGTGGTGATGTGGAAAGGCCGGCCGGCCTTTGTCAGACGGTCGGGCAGGAGCAGGGCGCTGGTGGCATGGACGCGGCGGGCGGGGCCGAACATGGCGGTGAGCATCGTCAAGGGGTAGACGCCGACATCGTAGAGGGCGCCGACGTCGTAGAACGGCTCCGGCGCGGGGTGCCAGACTTCGATGCGGTTCCAGTTCACCTCGGCATAGGCCACGCGCACGGTTCCCAGCCTGCCGGCGCGGATGAGTTTCCAGGCCGTCTGCGCCGCCTCGCCCATGTAGGTGTAGGGGGCGCTGCCCAGGCGCAGGCCCTTCGCCTCGGCCAGCTTCACCAACTCGGCCGCTTCGGCGTAGGTCAGGGCCATGGGCTTTTCGCTGAAGACGTGTTTGCCCGCCTCCAGGCTCTGCTTGTTGATGGCGTAGTGGGCGTGATGCACGGCCAGGTCGATGACGAGGTCGATGCCGGGGTCGGCGAGCACGGCCTCGAGCGTGGGATAGGCTTTGCCGCCGTATTTGGCGGTCAGGGCCTGGGCGCGGGCGAAGTCGATGTCGGTGGCGCCGGCGAGATGGACTTGGGGGAAGGTGATGAGGTTGCGGGCGTAGCCGTCGGCAATGTTGCCGCAACCGATGATGGCGACGTTGAGTTTGGAGGAGGTCATAGGGTGGCCGGAATGAGGGTGACGATGCGGGGAAGTGTACACCAGAGTCACGCCATTGCCATTTCTGGCGCGCAGTGAGCGCCAGGCGCGAAACAGGGCCGCTGGCGAGCAGGCCGGTCTTGGCGCTGGAACGGGGAAGCGAAGGAGAAGATCGGAACGCGACAGGGAGGCGGCCGGCTAGGGCACGTGCTGCTCCAGGTCTTCGAAGAACCAGCTCAACACCGTCTCGGGCACGCCCTTGCGGGCGCCGAACATCAGCTTACGATTCAAGGCGTCCAGAGGATAGACGAGTGCGGCCACGACCCCCTGCCCCGCCGCCGGTTCCGTGACCCGAATTTCGACCTGCGTGCGGTCTCCCAGCACCTTTCCGCGCAGCTTCTTGTCGAAGCGCGCCTCGATGCGGCGCTGGACCGGGTCGCTTTTCAACGTCTGGCCGTGCAGATTGGCAATCGCAGCCAGCGCCGCCCGGTAGGCGGCTTCGGCGTCGCAAGCATAGGTGCGTGTTTCCTGAACTTCGAAAGGCATGGTGGTTCATCCTTTATGTGGGTAACGGCTGCACCGCTACCTGAGATAGAAGCGACTCTACCAACGCTCGCGGCCCCACCGCTGTGCCGCCGAGGCTGGCAGTGGCAGCGCCACAGGCGACTCCCCACCGCAATGACTCGACCAGGCTCAGGCCACGACTCTGAGCATAGATCAGCCCGGCCACCATCGAATCGCCGGCGCCGATGGGATTCTGTTCTTTGATCTCCGGGCTTTGCGCCAGCCAGGCGCCATCGGCATCGACGATCAGGGCGCCAGCTTTTCCCATCGACACCACCACGCTGGCGACGCCAGCTCGCAGCACTTCCACAGCGGCTGCCAGGACCTCCGCCCGTGTGCTCACTGGCCGCCCCGTGAGCTGGTCCAGTTCGGTCACGTTCGGTTTGACCAGGAATGGCCGCGCCGCGCAGCCCTGCTGGAGCGCTGGGCCGCTGCTATCCAGGACAGCGCGACCACCGGCGGTCTGCACGGCGGTGATCAAGGCAGCGTAGGTGTCATCGGGCAGGCCGGGCGGCAAGCTGCCCGCCAGCACCCACCAGTCGCCCGCACGCGCCAGGTGGGCGATCTTGTCCACCAGGGCGCCAAGCGCAGCCGGGGCGACGACGGGGCCTGGCTCGTTGACCTTGAGGTAGCGTCCGGTGGCAGCGTTCTGACCCTCGGTCAGGATGCTGATATTGGTGCGCGTCTCGCCCTCCACCCAAACGAAATCGGTGGCAATCCCCAGCGCGGCCAGGCTGTCTTGCAGCATCTGGCCGCTGCGGCCGGCGGCAACGGCCAGGGCGATGCTGGCTTCGCCCAGGGCCTGCAACATGCGCGAGACATTGAAGCCCTTGCCGCCGCAATCAACTCGCCAGCTTGTGGCGCGCAGCACCGTCTCGAATACAATCTCCGGCACGGTCAGTTCGCGATCGACGGCCGGGTTGAGGGTGACGGTGTAGATCATGCTTGCCCACTTTGAGGCGTCGGCTCTAACACCGTCTCTGCGTCCGGCTGCCAAACGCTCTCGATCAAGGCCGCTTCGGCTTCGTTGGTCCAAACGCCTCCTGGCCCCAGCCGGGCAGCCACCTGCGGCAGCCTGGCCGGCAGCTCATCCAGACCCATGAGGGGCAGGTCGTAAAGCTGAGGAAAGACGATGATCTTCCCCGGATAGCGACTGTTCATCAGGGCGTCCAGGGCTTGCACCGCCGTGGCCAGACCGCCAACCGCGGCCACCATGCGTTCGGGTGAAAGCGTGTTTGCCAACGCCCGCTGCATCACCTCAGACTGATCGGCGATGGTCAACCCCGACGTGCCGGTATATTGGGCGTTGTGCAAATAGACGGCGCTCAGGTCCAATGGGGCCAGTGTGCCGTTGGGGACGCCGGCAAAGAGAACGAGCATGCCATCGGGGTTCATCAGGGCGGCGGCTTCGGCCATCAGCGCCGCAGCCGGCACACAGACCACGACATCGTCGGCCCCGTGACCGGCCGTAGCCTGCATCACAAACTGTGGCAGCGATTGTTCCGAACCAATTGGGTTGAAGAATAGCAGGGTGCGCTCGTGCTCGGCGGCCAGGGCGGCGAAGCGTTGATGGAGCGCCGCCAGACGGTCATCGCTGACTTCGGTGGCGATAATGGTGTGCGGCCCTTCTGCCAGCTCGATGGCGCGCTGGACGTGCATTTGGCCCATGGGGCCGCCAGCGCCCACAAAAACCGCCGTTCCCCCAGCTCGCAATTCGCAGCGGTTGCGCGCCTCACCATACGAGGCGGCGATATCCGGGCCAGGATTGCCAAGAAAGGCGAGATAGTCGTAGTGCAGACGACCGAGATCGGCTGCGACCGGCCCATCCAACGGTTCACGGCCTACCAGGTTGAAGGCGCCGCGTCGGGCGATGTGTTGCGCAGCGGCGCTGATCTGTGTCGCCGAACGTGGGTCGAGAACGATGATGTCGTCGAAACCCTGGCCATCGGTCAGTTCGGCCACGAGGTCGGCGTAGGCGTGTGGTTCCACCCGGTCGCGCACGATCACCTGGCCGGCCATCTCGCCGGCCAACCCCTCGATCGCAGCCGGGACATCGGTGAGCACCACCAGAGCGGGCGCATCCAGCCCGGCCGTGAACTGATACTCTGATTCGTCGCCCGGTCGGCCAATGATCCACATCTTGCCGCCCTGGCGGGGGTGCAGGCGTCGCCGCTGGGTATACGCAGCCAGGACGCATCCCCACGGCTCCAGCAGCGCCGCCTCGGCATAGCCCATCTCCTTCGCCAACGGCAACAGCCCTGGCCCCGAGTCGGTCTCTAGCACTTCCGGGCCGATCAGTTGATACTGAATCAGACCACCGGGAATGGTGTAACCGTAGGCCGTGCTCTTGCCGTTTTGATAGAGGTCAGGTTGAATGGCCAGACGCTGGCCAGAGTGGAAACGACCGACCAGCGCCGCTCCTACCTCGATGACGGTGGCTGAGACTTCGTGTCCTAAGCGCGTCGGTTGGCGGCTGAGATCGCGCTGATAGAGTTTGGGATGCTGCCCGCCCTGGCGGATGATCTTGACATCCGAGAAGCACATGCCAACGGCATCGATACGCACCAGGAGTTGGTCAGCCGCCGGTTCAGGCAAAGACAATCGTTCTGGCCGACCCTCGCGGCCCATATTCTCCAAACCGGCGCCATACATATTCCAGGCCCAGGTCTGGGTGGGTGGGGGGTCGGTGGCGGCGATGTAGCGTTCATAGTTGGATGTCATGCAAGGCCCTCCTTACAGCAGGCTAGATTGAACTCGCTCTGGGATCAGTCATCTCGTCGATGACAACCGTTGCGCCCATGCCCTGGCAGGCATCTCAGGTGGCTTGGGGCTCGGCGTCGATTCGGGCGAACGACAACGCTCTGACCTCGGCGGCAGTGGTGCATGATAAGGCCCGCTGCGTCAGGGCTTGGGCGGCGGCGTTGCTGAAGCTGCGAATCTGCGTTTTGATGGTGGGGATGGCAGGCACGCCAACGCTCAACTCATCGACGCCCATCCCCACCAGAATGGGCGTCGCCTGCGGGTCTGCCGCCAGTTCGCCGCAAATTCCCACCCACTTGCCGTGGCGATGCGCCGCTTCCACCGTCTCGGCGATGAGCCGTAACACCGCGGGATGGAGACCGTCCGACATCGCCGCCAGGGATGGATGCTGGCGGTCCACCGCCAGCGTGTATTGGGTGAGATCGTTGGTGCCTATCGAGAAGAAATCGACTTCACGGGCGAAAGCGCCGGCCAATAGCGCCGCCGCAGGCACCTCAATCATGATGCCCAGGGGCACAGCCGCGGCGCCAAGCCCTGCTCGCACTTCCTCAACCATGCACTGCGCCTGCCGCCATTCTGCGATATCGGTGATCATCGGGAACATGATGCGCAACGGCCCGAAGACCGAGGCTCGAAAAATGGCGCCCAGTTGTTGGCGCAGGAGGTGAGGACGGGCCAGACAAAGACGGATGCCGCGCTCGCCCAGAAAGGGATTGGACTCAGGCGCGACCTGGATATAGGGCAGGGGCTTGTCGCCGCCAATATCCAGGGTGCGCACGATCACAGGCTGACCCTGCATGGCAAGGGCAATGTCGCGGTAGACGGCGAATTGCTCGTCTTCGCTGGGCGGCTCGCTGCGTTCGAGGAAGAGGAACTCCGTCCGCAGCAGGCCAACACCCTCGGCGCCGGCCGCAATGGCTTTTTGGGCATCCTTGAGACCGCCGATGTTGGCAACCACTTCCACACGGTGGCCATCAAGCGTGATCGCTGGCCCGGCGGCGGCGTCTTCTGAGGCCGCACGTTGCGAACGCCAGCGGGCTTGAGCTTGTTCGGCTTGGGCCAGTCTGTTCGCATCTGGCGCCACGGTTACGGCGCCAGCGTTGCCGTCTAGCACGACCCATGTGCCATTGGCCACATCCAACACGCTGCTGCCGGCCGAGACAACGGCGGGCAGCATGAGGGCGCGGGCAATGATGGCGGCGTGTGCCGTTGGCCCACCCAAGGCCGTACAGACGCCCAGCACGCGCTTTGGGTCCAGCGACGCGGTCTGCGAGGGCGAGAGCTCAGGTGCGATCAGGATCACCGGATGGTCCGGCCAGCGCGTCCCCGCATCGTCCGCCCCCAGCAACAGGCGCAACACTCGATAGCCAACGTCATGCAGGTCGGCGGCGCGCCCGGCAAGCAACGGATCGCCCAGCGCCGCCACCGCCTGGGCGCGACTTTCGATGGTCGCCTGCCAGGCGCGCGCAGCGCCGCCGCCCTGACGGATGCCGGCCAACACGGCATCGAGCAGGTCGCTGTCCTCCAGCAGTTCGAGATGAACTTCGAGGATGGCAGCCTCTTTGGCGGCGGCCCCTTGCAGAATCTTCTGGTGCAGACTCGCCAACTGCTCGCGCGCCTGCGCGAGCGCGGCGGCCAAACGGGCTTCCTCTTCGGGCACTGTGCCCAAGACGTCGATCACCTCCAGGCTGTCTTGACGCAGTTGGAAGACCGGCCCGATGGCGATGCCGGGGGCGCCGGCAATGCCGTGCAACACACCATCGGCCTGGGGCGGCGCGGCAGTCACGCTGACGGCGGGCGGGGGTGGCGAGGCGGGAGCCTCGGCCGCATCTTCACCCAACCCACTTGCGATCGCTGCCGCCAAAGCCGCAAGGGCAGCGACCTCATCATCGCCATCGACGACGATCCTGATTTCCTGACCGCGTTCGACCCCCAGGGTCAGCATCGAGATCAGGCTCTTGGCATTGGCGATCTTCTCCTCGTGATGAACGCGGATGTCGGCCTTGAACTGCTTGGCCGCATTGACGAACGTCTTGGCCGGTCGTGCATGTAAGCCGGTGGCATTGCCGATGGTGAATGTGGCTTGTTTCATGGCCTCTTTCCTGATTCTGTTGACAACGCGTCTGTCCTCGATGGTAGTGACCGGCAAGATACTTTCAGGCGCTCACCTACTCTTCGTCACGGTTTCGCCCCAAGTGCTCCAGGATCACTGCCGGGTCGGGTGTCTGAACCAGTACGGCGACAGTCTCCTCGTCCTCGATCACCTCGGCCAAATTGGCGAGGACGCCGATGTGCTCGTCCGAGCTGGCGGCGATGCCGATGACGAGATAGACCGGTTCGCCTTCATCCCAGTCAACGCCATCGGGCACCTGCAGCACAGAAATGCCCGTCTGGTGGACGTCGGCGCGATTCTCGTTCTGGCCGTGAGGGATGGCAATGCCGTTGCCCAGATAGGTGGACATGATCGATTCGCGCGCCAGCATACCATCGACATAGGCGGGGGCTACACAGCCGCTGTGCACCAAAAGTTCGCCCGCCTGACGAATGGCATCGACTTTGCCGGTGGCGCGGGCATGCAAACGGATGCGATCGCTTGCCAGGATGGACATCGTCGCTACTCCTTGACGCCAGAAATATCGGCGCCCTTGACGAAAGCGTCCACAACCTGGTCGAAGGCCGGATCGTTGAGGAAGTGATTGAAGGTGACAACCACGGCATTGGGGGCGGCACGGCGCGCCACCTGGGCAAGGCTTTTGTGGACGATGACTACCTGGGCGTCGGTGGGGATCGCCCGCGCCGGCTTATGGAGCACGGAGACCCGATCGACCCCGGCCTGCTTGAGTTTCTTCTTCAGAGCGTTGACGCTCATCAAGCTCGATCCCATGCCGGCTTCGCACGCGAGGACGATCGTCGTCACCCTTGCTGCATTGACAGATTCAGCCATAATGCACTCCTGGTTGGTTGCCTTGCGGGCGACCACGCTCGTTGCCGGTCATGGTCACCCGCAAGAAAAGGATTGGCGTGAGGGTTCAGGCAGCGGCAGATGCCATCGCTGCATCGCTCATCCCGTCCGCCTGCTCGCCCATCTCTCGCACTGGGCGCACACGCAGAATGGCCGCGCCGACCAGGAAAGCGACGACTGCGCCGATGGCGACGCCGGTCAGAACCACGAAGTGGGCGCCGCGTGGAATGACGGCCAGATAGGCGAAGATCGAACCCGGCGAAGGCGTTGCCACCAGGCCCGCCCCAGTGATCGCGAACCAGAAATCAGCCACCAGACCGCCGGCGATCACCGACAGCAGCATGATGGGATGAGCCAGCACGTAGGGGAAGTAGATCTCGTGAATGCCACCGAGAAAGTGGATGATGATCGCTCCGGGCGCCGATTGCCGAAGCAGGGCCTTGCCTGCAACCCAGTAGGCAACCAGCAGGCCCAGACCGGGGCCTGGGTTGGTTTCTAGCAGAAAGAGCAAAGACCTGCCCGTTTCCTGGGCCTGAGCCACACCCAGAGGTGACAGAACGCCATGGTTGATAGCGTTGTTTAGGAAGAGTATCTTGGCCGGTTCGATGATGATAGCCGCCAGGGCGATGAGATTGCGATCGACCAGGAACTGCACACCGGCTCCCAAAGCGTTGCTCAGGCTCTGCACCACGGGGCCAACCACCACATAGCCGAACAACGCCAGCACAACCACCAGGATGCCAGCGCTGAAGTTGTTGATCAACATCTCGAAGCCCACCGGAATGCGATCACCCAGCCGTTGGTCGATCTGCTTGATCAACCAGCCGCCCAAGGGCCCCATGATCATGGCGCCCAGGAACATGGGCACCGAGGCCCCAACTACGACGCCCATGGTGGCCGCGGCGCCAACAACGCCCCCGCGTTGACCGTAGACCAGGGCGCCGCCCGTGTAGCCGATGAGCAGTGGCAGCAAGTAGGTGATCATAGGACCTACCAGCGAAGCCAGCTTCTCGTTGGGCAACCAGCCAGTCGGAATGAAGAGGGCCGTGATCAGACCCCAGGCGATGATCGCTCCAATGTTGGGGATCACCATCCCCGCCATGAAGCCGCCAACCTGCTGAAGACGTTCGCGCATTGGAGTGCCTCCTTAGAAAAGTGAGTGTGGGTGAAAAGTGAGTGTGGGTGAAAAATGAGTGTGAGATGGAAACTGAAGAGGTGAGGAGTGGGTGGATCGGTGTTGTCACCGCAAGTACGTGCGGAAACGCCGCACCGTCTTCGTATCGCCAGTAGCAGCCGGCTTGCTACTTGCGGTCACGGCTATTCAACCAACGCGTGATCCGGTTGACATCTTCGGGCAGAAGCAGCGGATGGACCGGGATAACTTCCAGGCCGGGGATCACGGCGTCGAGCAGGGGAATGGTGGTGATCACCAGGTCAGCACTTGCCAGATCTTGCTGGCTGACGCTGCGCTGGGAACGCACCGTGAAAGTGCCCATATGGGGAAAGCGCGCTTTCAGACGAGCTACCAACAACTGCGCCGTTGCCATTCCACTTGGGCACACGATCAGAATCTGGCGGACAACGGTGGGGCGCTCGCGGATGTAGGCCGCCTCTAGCAGCATGGCCAGGTTGTGAATCTCATCGTTGGGCAGCATCACACCGGTGTAGTCACGAATTTCGAGCGCCAAATCATTGGCCAGACGATGCTGTTGCATGGTCGTATCTGCGCTCGGCGGTGACGGTGACGTGGGAGGCGACCAGAGCTGAAAGTGCTGACGATAGAAAGCAGGGATGAGGTGCAGGATCAACCCGTCGCGGAGCGTGGCATCGTGGGCCAGGCTGGCAAGACCAAAGGCGCCGGCCACGCGCTGCATGAGCTGCTGCACCAGGGGGCCAAACAAGGCTAACGATTCCGGATCGCCCGGCCAAAGCTCATTGCGGGGCGTAGCCAGGACATACATGGCCAGGTATCCGGTCTCCGATTCGGGCCACTCCCCGCCCACCTGCCAACCAATGCGCCGGCCGATCTTCTCCATCAGCGGCCACATCGCCATCTGCTGCAAAGGCCGCAGCTGTTCAGCAGAGAATTTGAGATAATGCTTGCCGCCCACTCGGTCGCCCTGGATTGCCATGACCAGGGCCAGAAACAGAGCGCCGTCATCGGTGAAGCGACCGCCCAGCCCGGCCTCGATCTCGGCCACGTTACGGAGGGTGCGGGTGAGGTCGCAGCGGCGTAGGATGGCGCGACTGTGCCTGACCACCGCCGGCGCGTCGGCGCCTTCGTCTAGCAGGAGGATCAGCCCCTCGCGATGCGTCACTCGTGCGATCGACGCAATCCAGGGAGTGTTGCCCCAGGCCCATGCCGCCATCGCCTGTCGGCGATCAACCTCTGCCCCTCGCACCGAAATCCCGTAGTTCCGACGCCGTTCCAGAACCAGACGCTGTGTCTTGAGCCATGCGTCCACGGTCTCCAGATCGGCGAGCACGGTCGACCGCGAAACCTCGGTCATCTGCTGCAATTGGTGCAAGATGTAGGGTTCGTCGCTCATCGCCAAAAGCAAGGCCAGGAGCTGTTGGCGTTGCCCGGCGCTGTGGACATAGCGATGCCCGGACTTCTCCTCCAACTCACCAGCCAACTCCTGCCTTTGCCTGGGTGCGCACACCAGGCTCACACCCACGCCCGGAGTCAGGCTGAGGCTGCCGCCGTGCACCGCCACCCAGGGAGCAAGTTGCTTGAGGCAATAACTCACCTGCCGCGGCGTCAGGTCGAGCGATTCTGCCAGTTCTGCAACGCCCACAGGCTGCTCTATGCCGAGCAGGAGCTTTAGCAAACTGCGGTGCCGAGCGGTGAAAACATCCATTGACCGGGTGGCCTGAAATGGAAGCAGATGAAAGCGATGGTGCGAGCGATGGTTGTCCCGACGTCCTGAGCTTACATCTATCAGCGACTTTGAATATGGAGACATTATAGGCGCGTCTTCGCAACCTGGGGCGACCAGTTCGTTTCAATTTTCTAGCCGTAGATATGACAAAAGTATATCAGTCTCGGCCTTTTGGCAACCGCTTTGGTCTGGCTTCACCGCCAAGACTACTGATCCCAAAGTGAATTTGGCCTGGGTGATAAATCGCCTATACTGACCGTGGTTGCGCCGCTGCTGCCGACGCCCACGCCCACGATGGCGATCTGAAACCCATCCTCGATCATTTTCGCACTCCCTCGATTGATGGATCCCTTTGTCCTCCTCCTACTCATTATCGGGTTCGTTTTGCTGGTCGTTGGCGCCGAGCTATTGGTGCGCGGGGCCGCGCGGCTGGCAGCGGCCGCCGGCATCCCGCCCCTGATCATCGGCCTCACTGTCGTTGCTTTTGCCACCAGCGCGCCAGAATTGGCGGTAAGCACGCAGTCAGCTTTGTCGGGTCAGGCCGACATTGCCCTGGGTAATGTGGTTGGCAGCAACATCTTCAACATTCTCTTTGTTTTGGGCGCCTCGGCGCTGGTCTTGCCGCTGGTGGTGAAGCAGCAATTGGTGCGGTTGGATGCACCACTAATGGTGGGCGCGTCGATTTTGGTCTTGCTATTGGGGTTGGATGGACGCATCGAGCGCTGGGAAGGCGGGCTGTTGTTCGCCTGCATCATCGCCTATACATTCTTGCTCGTCCGCCAAAGCCGCAATGAGTCAAGTTTGGTGCAAGAAGAGTATGCGAGCGAATACGGCGCTGTTGGCAGCGGAAAGAGGCTGCTCGATGTCATTCTCGTCATTGCCGGGTTGGCGCTGCTGGTGTGGGGGGCGCGTTGGCTGGTGGATGGTGCGGCGATCATAGCCAGGGTGTTGGGTCTGAGTGAATTGATCATTGGTCTCACTATCATCGCCATCGGCACCTCGTTGCCCGAAGCCGCCACCTCGGTGATCGCTGCCTTACGCGGAGAACGCGACATTGCCGTCGGCAATGCCGTCGGCAGTAGTCTCTTCAACCTGCTGGTGGTGTTGGGACTGACCAGCCTGCTGGCCCCACAGGGCGTGCCTGTGGCCCCTGCTGCGCTGGCTTTCGATATCCCCGTGATGATCGCCGCCGCTGTCGCCACCCTGCCTATTTTCTTCATCGGCCATCGCATCTCACGTTGGGAGGGCGCGCTCCTGCTGGCTTATTACATCGCCTATATGCTTTATCTTGTGCTGAACGCCACCCAACACACCGCCCTGGGCGCCTTCAGAACGGCAATGATGTTTTTCGTCTTGCCGCTGACTGCTTTCACGCTGCTGATACTGGTGGTGCGCGAGATGCGCGTCGTCCGCAAAAAGGGGCTTTAGTCGTGCGCCCCACTTCTGCTGCCCAAATAACTAAAGGCAATCAGTGCGGCCGATACAAGGGCAACAGCGATCCCAAAGTACAGCGTCTCCAAACCGTTCTTCCAATCCACCAGGTGCTCGAGGAAGGTGACGGCCATCACCAGGATGACGACATTGCTGAGCTTGGCCTTAAGCTGGTTGAAATCGCGCGCTACCAACGAATCGGGCAGGTTCAGGTCGCCGACGAACAGTTCGTACAGACTAGTGGAGACGATCAAGAGGGCGGTGGCGATGAGGAAGGCATCCACCAGTTGGATGAGGGCAATGGCGATCTCGGGGCTTTGGCCGGCGGTGTAGACGATCACGCCGAGGAGTTTGACCGTCTTGATGGCGCCCCAGACAAAGGCGGCGAGGGCCGCCAGCATGAGGAAGATCACACCGATGAGAACGAGGAAACGGCTGCTTTCGAGGAATCGGGTCATGGGAGAGCGGGTGAGATACGCAGTGCGTGGTGCGTGGTGCGTGGTGCGTGGTGCGTGTTCCGTGTTCCGTGGAGCGTGAAATGGGAGGCGTGAAATGGGAGGCGTGAAACGGGAGACGTGAAACGGGAGGCGTGAAACGGGAGACGGGAGGCGTGAAACGGGAGACGTGAGACGTGAAACGGGAAGGGCAAGCCCCAATGGGGCAATCCTCACGCATCACGCATCACGCATCACGCATCACGTTTCACGTTTTCACGACCAATTTGGCAGACCCATCCGGCGATCAGGGCTGACACTACGCCGTCGCGCCAGCCACTTCTGAAGCTCGATGGCGATGAAGACGATGCTGCTGAGGGTCAGGGCCAGGAGAAGGTCGGCAGGGGGCAGCGGGACGGTCGAGAAGAATTCCTGCAGGAAGGGCACGTACATCACAGCCAATTGCAGGGCAAAGGTGACGCCCACCATGCCCAGCAGAGTCAGGTTCGAGCGCAGGCCCAGCGTGAACAATGAATCGATCGAAGATCGAGAAGCCAACGCCTGCCACATTTGGGCAAAGGCCAGCGTGGTGAAGACCATCGTCTGCCAGGTGGTCTGGCCGCCGAAATAATACCAGGCGCCTACAGCCAGCGCCAAGCCGCCGATGAGCACGCCCACGCCGATCACCTGGCGGCCGGCGCCGCGGCTGAAGATGCCTTCGGCGGGCGCATAGGGCGGGCGACGCATGGTGTCGCGCTCGGCCGGCTCGACGCCCAGGCCCAGCCCCAGCAGGCCATCGGTCAGCAGGTTGAGCCACAGCAGTTGCAGAGGCAGCAGCGGCAAGGGCTTGCCCAGAAAAGGCGCCAGCAGCATCACCAACACCTTGCCCAGGTTGCCAGCCACCGAGAACTTGACGAACTTGCGGATGTTGTCGTAGATCACCCGGCCTTGTTCGACCGCGGTGACGATGGTGGCGAAATTGTCATCCAAAAGCACCATGTCCGCGGCCTCTTTCGAGACATCGGTGCCGGTGATGCCCATAGCCACGCCAATGTCGGCCCGTTTTAGCGCCGGCGCATCGTTGACGCCATCGCCGGTCATGGCCACGATTTGTCCCGTTTCTTGCAGAGCCTGCACGATCTTCAGCTTGTGCTCTGGCGAGACGCGAGCGTAGACCGAAACGTCGGCGACGATGGCCTTGAGTTCGTCGCCCGACAGCCGCTCGACATCGGCGCCGGTGAGGGCGCGGTCGTTCTGGGCGATGCCCAGCTCACGGGCGATGTGCAGGGCGGTGAGGGGGTGGTCGCCTGTGATCATCACCGGGCGGATGCCCGCCAGCTGGGCGGTGGCGACGGCGTCCTTCACCTCCTGCCGGGGCGGGTCGATCAGCCCAAACAGGCCGACGAAGACCATCTCGCTCTCCAGGGTCGCCATCTGGCCATTGGCCGGAGCAGCATCCAAGGGGCGGAAAGCGACGCCGAGGACGCGCATGCCATTGCCGGCCAGACGGTCGTTGGCGGCCTGGATGCGGGCGCGCCAGGCCGGGTCGAGCGGCTGGGCGCGGTCGCCGGCCCACACCTGGGTGGAGATGGCCAGCAGGCCATCCACTGCGCCTTTGGTGAAGGCCAGGTACGGCCACTCGCTCAGCCCTTTGCCATTCACCCCTGGCAGGGTCCTCGCCCCGGCGTCGGCCCGATGGACGGTGGTCATGCGCTTGCGGTCGGAATCAAAGGGCAGCTCAGCCAGACGCGGGAGCACGGCTTCCAGGTCGGCTTTCCAGAAGCCCAGGCGGGCGGCTGCCACCACCAGGGCGCCTTCGGTGGGGTCGCCGAGGGCATGGTGGTGTTCGCCGGCGGCGTCAGCCACCAGTCGGGCATCGTTACACAGGGCGCCGCCGATGAGCAGCAGGGGGTAGGGCGAGCTGACGGGGTTGCGATTTTCCCGGTCGAGCGTGGCGACGCCGTGCTTGAACTCTTCCAGCAGATCGACCTCGTGCCCGGCCACATCGAGCACCACCACCGTCATGCGGTTTTCGGTCAGCGTCCCGGTCTTGTCCGAGCAGATGGTGGTGACGGAACCCAGGGTTTCGACGGCGGGCAGCTTGCGGATGAGCGTCTGGCGTTGCAACATGCGCTGGGCGCCCAGGGCCAGGGTGATGGTGACGACCGCCGGCAGGCCCTCGGGCACGATAGCGACGGCGACGCTGACCGCGGTCAGGAGCATGTGCACCAGGTCGTCCCCGCGCAGCAGGCCGAGGACGAAGATGAGGGCGGCGATGACCAGGCCGGCCACGGCCAGGATGCGGCCCAGGCGGTCGAGTCGGCGCTGGAGGGGGGTGGGTTCGTGCGGCACGCCCTGGATGAGGGCGGCGATCTTGCCCAACTCGGTTGCCATGCCGGTGGCGACGATGGCCAACTGGCCCCGGCCCTGGGTGACGACCGTGCCCATATAGGCCATGTTGCGACGGTCGCCGAGGGGAAGGTCGGCGCGGGCCAGGGCTTGCACCTGTTTCTCGACCGGCTCGGATTCCCCGGTCAGCGCCGCCTCCTGGATGCGCAGGTTGGCGGTCTCCAGCAGGCGGCCATCGGCGGGGATGACATTGCCGGTCTCGATCTGGACGATGTCGCCTGGGACCAGGTCGCGGGCCGAGATCTCGCGCAGTTGGCCGTCGCGCCAGGCCTTGACGATGGGGACGGCCAGCCGGCGCAGGGCGGCCATGGCCCGCTCGGCCCGATATTCTTGCACGAAGCCGAGGATGGCGTAGAGGATGACGATGGCGGTGATGGCGACGGCGTCTTTGTAGGAGCCGAGCAACCCGGAGATGACGGCGGCGACGATGAGGATGACCACCATCGTCGCCTTCAGTTGCTCCCACAGGATCTGCCAGGGGGTGCGGCCGCCGCTCTCGACCAGCTCGTTGGGACCTCGTTCGGCCAGACGGCGTGCGGCTTCGACGCTGGCGAGGCCGGTGGTCGTGGCGTCGAGCTGCTGGAGGAGGGAATCAGGGTCGAGTTGGTGCCAGAGAGTCATCGGTGGTGGGTTCTGGGTGGGGATGGCTGGTCGAAGGGGAGGGGCGGCTTGTCTTTTGCGCCCATCAACAGAATGGCGGTTGTGCGTTTTTCTTACGACGTTCCCGATCATGGTCGCGCGAGAACCCTGCCAGCCTGCGGGCGGGCGCGCATGAGGTGGTGCTCGATGATACGGCGGGCCTGGTCGAATTCCTGGACGAGCATCCTCAGGCCGTGGGCGGCGTCCTGCTGCATGGCGGGCGGCAAATCCGGCGGCTGGACGGAGAAGATCGTGGCCGTCCCCTGGTCGCTGTTGACCGGGTGAGGCGTCATCACCCCACACGACATGAGCGAAGCACACGACTCAAGATCGCGGCGATATTCCAGGCATCATCCCCGCCCTGGTGATGCGTACCTTCCAGCGGCAACCCCAACCGCTTGAGCGCCTCACTCATCCCCACTTCGCGCGACCAGCCGTTGACGACCGCCGCCAACGTCTTGACGTTGAGGTGCGTTGGCCCGAACGGATACGGGATGCCAAATTCAGCGCAGTTGCGCTCAAACTGCTTGCGATCGTAATCGCCGTAGCTGGCCCACAGCCGCGCCGGCGTCTGGTGCTCCTGAGTAAGGATACGGCAAGCTTCCGCCAAAGAAACGCCTCTATCCACGTCGGCCTGGGTCAGTGTGGTCAACTGCGTGCAGTAGGCGCTTACCGTCGAGCCTACGGGCCGCACGAGAATAGTACGCTGCTCGATGCGCGTGAGGGTCGGCACATCGAGCACGCACAGACCGATCTCGATAATCTCACTGGTCTGACCCGGCGGCGGGTCGCTTTCCCAGCAGGTGGCTTCGACGTCTATGACGAGAATCCGATCGAGTTTGCGCGCCATGATCATCCTCCCTGGCCGCCGGCAGGGCCATCACCCTCGCTCGCCGACGCGGCCAGCCGGAACAGTGTCGCCGCGGCGCGGTCGGTTACATCCGCTTCCACATACTGCCCCAGAAGCGGGCGCAGATCGCGTTCCCAATCCGCGCGCGCTCGCGCCAACGCCACGTCCACAACCGCCGGAGTCAAGGCCATCTCGTAGAGTCTCAGCTTCTGCCGGATCAGGTCGGCATCCAGGACGGCGCCCTGCTCGACCATCAGCCAGACGTCATAAAGATCGCGCGGCTTGGCCCGCACCAGCAAAGCCCGCACCTTCTCGGCCAGCAAATGCTCCGGACTGAGCACCGTGACAACAAACGGCCGCACGTCGTCATACTCCGCACGCACCAGCTCTCGCCGGATAGCCGCTGGCTCGACACGGAGGCTCACATCGACGCGCACTTTCCCTTTGCTGCGATCACGGCCATCGTACAATGGTCCCTGATAGCTCACATCGAAGCTGAACCCGACCTCACCTTCCCAAACGTTGCGAATCTCGCCTTCGGCGCCGAAAGCGCGCAGGTCGGCTACGACCGCCTGCCACAGGCCGCGCAACGCGGCATACATGCCGTCGGCAATTTGGACTGCCGCAGCAACCGGCGCCCCGCTGATCATGGCGCTGAAGTCCAAATCCTCTGAATAGCGGGCGCCCCGATACACCAGGCGTAGCGCAGTGCCTCCCTTGAAGATGAGCGCCTGTGAGCGGGCATAGAGCAGCATCAGCAGCAGGTGCTGGAGATAGTCGCGCTCCTGGGCCTGCATCCCAATGTGATTGCGCTGCGCCAGACGTTGGATTTGTGTGCGAGTCAGCATCAGCCGATACCCTCCTGCCGAAGCTCTTCAGGTGATAGATTGATGTCAATTCTCCATTGTGCGTCGCGCCGGCCTTGCCAGGGTCGGCTGGGATCGAGCCTGACCGACGAGGCGGAGCGGATGAGTTGAGGCGTCCCCAGCCCATCGGCGAGGGTAGGCGCCTCGTCACAAGGCGCGACCACATGGCCGAGAAGACCTAACAGATAGCCGAGACGTGACCCTAACGTCTTATCACCGAATCGGTTGGCATATTCCACCAATGTGCCGAGGTCCACCGTCTCGATAGCTGCGCGCAGAGCTTTCGCGACCTCCGAAATCCCGCCCGCATATTCCGGCTCGCTCAGGCTGTCAATGAACGCTTTCGCCTCATCGGCGATCAGCACTGACAATCCGCCCACCTGCTCCCGGCGGTAGCCGAAGAACTTGCGCGGATGAATTGTTACGAAACGAAAGCGATGGCCGGCGTATTCGACAGGCGGCTTCTTCCTTGTAGTCGCCACATACACCATGAGCGGCACCTGTTCCGTGAAGCCATAAGTGTGCAAGGCCGACCAATAGGACACATAGCCAGGCGTCACCAAGTGGGAGCCGATGAAGAGCGGGTTCGCGAGGACGCGCTCAGGCTCAAAGCCGAGGAGCAAATACTTGCCGTTTTCGATCTCGGCCACCAAACCCGCCCGCACGAGTTGGCGCACGAGCGGGTGTATCTGGGGGAGGTCACGGCCCAGCAGGTCAGCAAGGGTGCGCGACGAGAAGTAGAAGAGCTCCTGCTCGTGCAACCGACGCGCTACAGAAATTGCGGTAAGATTATCGGTCATTTTGGCTAAATCCTATCTCGATTTATCGGATTGTAGCACATCCTGTACTGCACGGCAAGTGGCGAATCAATCCTGTCGCTGTGCTACACATTCCTGGACGCGCACCGATGCGGCCATCGCGACATTTCTCTTCTCTCGAACACTGGCAAGGAAAGACGGGTGTGGAGTATCATTCGAGCGGTGGCGTCGATCAAGCGCCGCAATGCCAACGCCACTGGCCAGGAGCCTATTCGTGAAAGCTGAGACTTCGATCACACGGCCGCTCTCACCGGTTCCTATCGAGCGATTGACCCGAACCTTCCACCGCTTCGAGCAGATCGAAGGCTTCAGTGGCATCGTGCTGTTGGCGGCTGCCTTGTTGGGCTTGATGCTGGCCAACTCGCGCTGGGCCGAGACCTACTTTTCCTATCTCGACCAGCACGTCATCTTCAGCTTCGGCAGTGTCCTGAATCTGGACCTGCCGCTATCGCTGTGGATCAACGACGGCTTGATGGCGATCTTCTTTTTCGTGGTGGGGCTGGAGATCAAGCGCGAGGTGTTGATCGGCGAGCTGTCGTCGCCGCGCAAGGCGGCGTTGCCGTTCCTGGCGGCGTTGGGCGGGATGATCGTCCCGGCGGCCATCTACCTGCTTTTCAACACCGGCCGACCGGGGCAGGCCGGATGGGGCATCCCCATGGCCACCGACATCGCCTTTGCCCTGGGGGTGTTGGCCCTGCTCGGCCGTCGCGTTCCCGTCTCGTTGAAGATCTTCCTCACCGCTCTGGCCATCGTCGATGACCTGGGCGCGGTGCTGGTGATCGCCATCTTCTACACCCAGGCGATCAACTGGTTGGCGCTGGGATTGGCGGGTGTGGCCCTGGCCCTGTTGTTGCTCTACAATCGTCTGGGCGGGCGCAATCTGTTGGTCTATTCGCTTCTGGGTTTCATCGTCTGGGCCGATTTCTTCTTTTCGGGCGTTCATGCCACGGTGGCAGGCGTGCTGGCGGCGATGACCATCCCTGTCCGCACCCGCATCGACGCCCAGTCGTTCCTGGAGTGGGGTCGTTCGCTGCTCGGTTGGTTCGAGCGCAGCGGCGCCCATGGGCGCAGTGAACTGATCACGGCCGAGCAACGCCTGGCCGTCTACGAACTGGAAAAAGCCTGCGAGCAGGTGGAAACCCCTCTGCACCGGCTGGAGAACATGCTCCACCCCTGGGTGGCTTACCTGATCATGCCGATCTTCGCCTTCGCCAACGCCGGCGTCGCCCTCGGCGCCGAGACGGTGCGCAACCTGGGCAGTGCGGTGGGGCTGGGCATCCTAGCGGGGCTGGTGGTGGGCAAGTTCATCGGCATCTTCACCGCCACGTTCCTGGCCGTGCGGCTGAGGCTGGCCACCCTGCCGAGCCATGTCCGTTGGTCGCACATCATCGGCGTGGCCGTCTTGGGTGGGATGGGCTTTACGATGTCCTTGTTCATCGCCAGCCTGGCCTTTGGCGACGGGCACGCGGCGGCGTTGGCGACCCCGGCCAAACTGGCCAGCCCGGCCCTCTTCGGCGCCAGCCTCGACGTGGCCATGCATGATGTCTCCAAACTGGCCATCCTCCTGGCCTCGCTCATCTCTGGCGTCCTCGGCTCTCTCCTCCTCCTGCGCGTCCCTATCCTCAGTGAAACAGAGGCCGCAGCCGAGGAATAATCCCTAATCTCCAATAACCAATCTCCACCCCCCCCATGCCCAAACGCACCGACCTCCACTCCCTCCTCATCCTCGGCGCCGGCCCCATCGTCATCGGCCAGGCCTGCGAGTTCGATTACTCCGGCTCGCAGGCGGTGAAGGCGCTGAAAGGCGAGGGCTACCGCGTCGTCCTCGTCAACAGCAACCCGGCCACGATCATGACCGACCCCGACCTGGCCGACGCCACCTATGTCGAGCCGCTCACGGCCGAGATCGTCGAGCAGATCATCGCCAAAGAACGGCCCGATGCCCTGCTCCCCACAGTGGGCGGGCAGACGGGCCTGAACCTGGCCGTGGAACTGGCCGAGAGGGGCGTGCTGGCCCGCTATGGCGTCGAACTGATCGGCGCTTCGCTGCGGGCGATGCAGTTGGCCGAGGATCGCCAGATCTTCAAGGAGGCGATGGCGGCGGCGGGGCTGGAGTGCCCCCGCTCGGGCCTGGCCCGCAGCCTGGACGAAGCCTGGGCCGTCGCCAGCGAGATCGGTCGCTTCCCGCTCCTCATCCGGCCCTCGTTCACGCTGGGGGGCAGCGGCGGCGGCATCGCCCAGGACGAAACCGAATTCGCCGCCAAAACCGAGCACGGGCTGCGGATGTCGCCCGCGGGCAGTGTGCTGATCGAGGAATCGGTGTTGGGCTGGAAGGAATTCGAGCTGGAGGTGATGCGGGATCGGGCCGATAACTTCGTCGTCATCTGCTCGATCGAAAACCTGGACCCGATGGGCGTCCATACCGGCGACAGCATCACCGTTGCCCCGGCCCAGACGCTGACCGACCGCGAATACCAGCGGCTGCGCGACCAGGCCCGGCGGGTGATGTCGGCGGTGGGGGTGGAGACGGGCGGCTCGAACGTGCAGTTCGCCGTCGATCCGGCCACGGGCCGCGTCCTCATCATCGAGATGAACCCGCGCGTGTCTCGCTCCTCGGCCCTGGCCTCCAAAGCCACCGGCTTCCCCATCGCCAAGATCGCCGCCCTGCTGGCCGTGGGCTACACCCTGGACGAACTGCGCAACGACATCACCCGCGAGACGGTGGCGGCCTTCGAGCCGAGCCTGGATTATGTGGTGGTCAAGCTCCCGCGCTTCGCCTTCGAGAAGTTTCCCGGCGTCGATCCCACCCTGGGGCCGCAGATGAAGAGCGTGGGCGAGGCCATGGCCATCGGCCGCACCTTCAAAGAGGCGTTCAACAAGGGCTTTCGGTCGTTGGAGATTGGGGTGAGCGGGTGGAAGGGCCTGGGGTCAGAGATCGGGGGACAGAGGGCGGAGAACGGAGAACGGAGGTTGGAGATTGAGCGATTGCTGAGTTGGCCGAATCGGGAGCGGTTGCGGGGGGTGCATGAGGCGTTGTGGTGGGGGTGGGGTGTGGAGGAGGTCTGCCGGCTGAGCCAGTTCGATCCCTGGTTTATCGGGCAGTTGGCGCAGATCATCGCCCTGGAAAAGACGCTGGCCGAGACTACGATCGAGAATCTGACCCCGGTCATTTTGCGCCAGGCCAAGCGTTTCGGCCTCTCCGACGCCCGCATCGGGGAGCTGCTAGACGCAGAGACGCAGGGACGCAGAGACGCAGAGAGTGTCCCTGCGTCCCTGCGTCGCCCTGTCCCTGCGTCTCACATTCGCGCCCTGCGCCAACGTCTCGGCATCCTCCCCACCTATGCCCGCGTAGATACCTGCGCCGCCGAATTCGAGGCCTACACGCCCTATCTGTACGCCACCTACGAATCAGACGACGAGGCCGAGCCGACCGGCAGACCCAAAGTCATCATCCTGGGCGGCGGCCCCAATCGCATCGGCCAGGGGATCGAGTTCGACTACTGCTGCTGCCATGCCGCCTTCGCCCTGCAAGACCTGGGCTACGAAGCGATCATGGTCAACTGCAACCCCGAAACCGTCTCGACTGACTACGACACCTCCGACCGCCTCTATTTCGAGCCGCTGACATTGGAGGATGTGTTGAATATTGTGGATGTGGAGGGGATGGACGCAGAGACGCAGAGAGGGGGAGAGGGAGAGACGCAGAGAGGGAGAGACGCAGAGAGTGTCCCTGCGTCCCTGCGTCCCTCTGTCCCTGCGTCTCCCCTCCTCGGCCTCATCGTCCAATTCGGCGGGCAGACGCCGCTGAACCTGGCGCGGGGGCTGGCGGCGGCCGGCGTCCCCATCCTGGGCACCTCGCCCGACGCCATCGACCTGGCCGAAGACCGCGGTCGCTTCGGCACCCTCCTGGCCGAACTCGACATCCCCTGCCCGGCCAACGGCATCGCCCGCACGCTGGCCGAGGCCAGGGCCATCGCCCGGCAGATCGGCTACCCGGTCGTCGTCCGGCCCAGCTATGTGTTGGGGGGCAGGGCCATGGCCGTCGTCAGCAACGAAGACACCCTCGAAAACTACATGGCCCAGGCCGTGGCCGCCGCCGAGGGCCAACCCATCCTCATCGACCAGTTCCTCGAAGACGCCTACGAGATCGATGTCGACGCCATCGGCGATGGCGAGCGCGTGGTCATCGGCGGCGTCATGCAGCACATCGAGGAGGCCGGCATCCACTCTGGCGACAGCGCCTGCGTGCTCCCGCCCTACAAAGTCTCGCTCTACCATCTCTCCATCCTGCGCGACTACACCGTGCGCTTGGGGCTGGCCCTGGGGGTGCGCGGGCTGATGAATGTCCAATACGCCATCAAAGACGACATCGTCTACGTGCTGGAAGTGAATCCGCGCGCCAGCCGCACCGTCCCCTTCGTCTCCAAAGCCACCGGCGCGCCCCTGGCCCGCATCGCCACCCAGGTGATGGCGGGCAAAACCCTGGCCGAGATCGGCTTCACCGAGGAGCCGGCCGTGACTGGCTTCTTCGTCAAAGAGGCCGTGCTGCCCTTCATCAAATTCCCCGAGGTCGATGCCATCCTCGGCCCGGAGATGCGCTCGACCGGCGAGGTGATGGGCCACGCCGCCGGTTTCGGCCACGCCTTCGCCAAGGCGCAGATGGCGGCGGGGATGTCATTGCCGCTGGCGGGCGGGGTGCTGATCACGGTCAACGACTTCGATAAGGGCGCGGCGTTGAAAATTGGGCGGGATTTACACCGGCTCGGCTTCATCCTCTTCGCCACCGCCGGCACCGGGGCCTATTTCCACCGCGCTGGCATCCCGGCCACCGTGCTGGCCAAAGTCGCGGGGGGCGAGGGCCACTACACCACCCTCGACGCCCTGCGCGACGGCAAAATCCAACTCATCATCAACACCCCGCTTGGCCCCGAAAGCCGCAGCGATGGCGCCCAACTCCGCCGCCTGGCCACCCGGCTCGATGTGCCTTTGATCACCACCCTCTCCGCCGCGCAGGCCGCGGTCAACGGCATCCGCGCCCTGCGCCAACACGAACTCCGGGTGCAAAGCCTGCAAGAACACCATCACCCCGCCACCGCCCCGTTTGCCAACTGACGGCAGCAAAGCTATCATCCTGATCGCTCATGTCTGTGGACGCGTATCCAGCAACTTCGTGTTTTCTTCGTGAGCTTTGCGTCTTTGTGTCGAATTCCTGCCTGATGGTTCAAAGCCCATGAATCGCCCCATTTGCCCCGAATGCAACTCCACCAACGTCGCCGGCATCCTCTACGGCGCGCCCTTCCTCAACACTGAACTCGAACGGATGATGGCCGAGGGCAGGCTCGTGCTGGGAGGGACCACATCGGGCGGCTTCGACAGCCCGCAATGGTGCTGCAACAACTGCGGCGCCCGCTGGCGCGAGACCGACGCCGCACCATCCGCGCCAACTGAACCGGGTATTGGCGACGAGAATGACGAATGACGAAAGCGATTCCGCCATCAAGGTATCCGCCCTCCGCCCTCCGTCCTCCGTCCTCCGCCCCCCGGCCTCCACCCCCCTCCCGCCGCCATGCTCACCGACCTCGCCCACCTGGCCCTGGCCGCGCACGACCTCGACCGCTCGCTATCGTTCTACGCCCTCCTCGGCCTGCACGAGGCTTTCCGCCTGCACCACCCCGACGGCCGCCTGATGCTCGTCTATCTGCACGTGGCTGGCGACCGTTTCATCGAAGTCTTCCCCGGCGGGCCGGCGCCTGATGCCAATCGCACTGGCAGCTTCATGCACCTCTGCCTGCTCAGCGACGACCTCCACGCCGATGTCGAGCGGCTGCGGGGGTTGGGCGTGGTCATCGAGCAGGAGCCAAAGGTCGGGCTGGATGACAACTGGCAGGCCTGGATACGCGACCCCGACGGCAACGCCATCGAACTGATGCAACTGGCCTCGACATCGCCCCAGTGGAAGCTGGCGCGGGGGTCGGGATCGACCGGCTCGCCTGCATCCATATCCTAATTTTGCCGCCGGATGCAGCCCCGCCTATAATCCGACTGACTGTGTTGACGCCGACCTTCTGCCGCTGAAAGGCGGCTGTGTACTCATCTCTCAACTGGCCGGAAAGACCTGGCCCTTCACCCTTAAGGAGAACCATCCATGACCCACGTTATTACCAGTCTCTGCTTGCGCGATGGCGCTTGCGTCGAAGTCTGTCCGGTCGAGTGCATCGTCCCTGGTCAACCTGAGGACGAATGGCCGTGGTACATGATCGACCCCGACACCTGCATCGACTGCGGCGCTTGCGTGCCCGAATGCCCGTGGGAAGCGATCTTCCCGGAAGAAGATGTGCCGTCTGACTATACTGCCAAAAAGGATCAGTGGATCAGCGACGTCGCCGACCGTTTGCCGGACGGATCGTCCTTCGATGGCACCATCGGCGGCCACAGCGTCAATGTGCTCAACGCCAAGAAACTGAAGGGCGGCGAGAACCTGGACCTGACCGATGCCATCCAGATCAACGCCGATTTCTTCAGCGAAGGCCCCGGCTACGACGCCCGTCCGTAAGCCCCAACGCCAAAGACAGGTCTTTTTGCTCAGGGAGCCACGATTGTTGGCTCCCTGACTTTTTCCTGGCCCGACCCTGTGAGTAGACCGGTCATGAACACCGACGACATCCTGACCCTGTACGACCAACAGATGCGCCTTGCCCCCCCGACCGCCGGGGCAGAGATCGTCCACCAGGATGGGCTGACGATCGCCCGGCCCACCGCCCGCTCTCGCTTTGGCGGCTGGATCATCTACACCCGCCTGACCGCCGCCAACGCCGATCAGGTGATCCGCGACCAGGTGCAGGCCATGCGGGCGAGCGGCAAAGACTGGGAGTGGAAGACCTACGGCCACGACACGCCGCCCGACCTGCAAGGACGCCTGCTGGCGCACGGCTTCGAGGCCGAAGAACCCGAAGCCTTGTTGGCGCTGGATCTTGCGCAGGCGCCAGGGCGCTTGTGGGAGCCGGTGAAGGCCGATCTCCGGCGTCTCGCCCGGCCGGAGGAGATCGACGCCGTCGTGCGGGTGCACGATGCCGTCTGGGGCGAGACGGGCGACGATCTGGCCCGGGAATTGCGCCGCGACCTGGCCGAGACGCCGCTCAGCCTGAGCGTGTACGCCGTTTATGACCAGGGTCAGCCCGTCAGCGCCGCCTGGATTCGCTTCCACGAAGGCCGGGACTTCGCCGATCTGTGGGGTGGGTCCACCATCGCCGCCTACCGGGGCCGCGGCTACTATTCGGACCTGGTGGCGGTCCGCGCCCAAGAGGCTCACGCCCGCGGTTTCCGCTTTCTGACCATCGACGCCAGCGACATGAGCCGGCCCATCCTGGAGAAGATCGGCTTCCGCTTCCTCACCTGGACGCAGCCGTTCGTCTGGCATCAAGCAGAGCGATCCTCGATCTCCCAGGCGTGATCGAGCAGGTGCCAGGCGGCGCGACGGGCGAAGGTGCGCGCCGCCCAGAGGACGCCCCCGCGCGGCCCTTGCGTTGGCGTCAGGCCGCGCCCGGCCGCATCCAGGGCGAGCGCCGTCGCCTCCCGCGCCCGCGCCATCTCCTCGCCCATGCTGTCTGCTTGCCCGATGGGCGCCTTCCAGGCCAGCCGGCCGAGATAGCTGGCGTTGGCATCCAGCACATGCCGGGCGATGGCATCCAGGTCGCGACCGCCGCCGCGCGGCCCCTTGCGCAGTTCTTTTCCCGCGGCTTCGTGTAAGGCTGCGTTCAACGCCTGCCAGCTGGCGGCCAAGATCGCCTGCAATCGCTCCAGCTCGGCCGCAGCCATCGGCAGGGCATCGCCTGTCAGCACGGCATCGGGCGCGCCGAAATCGGTGGTGGCATTGCCGGGCAGACGTTCGACGACAAGCAAGGCCGCGACATCGGCAGGCGGCGAAAATTCCAGGCCGCTTGTGCGGAGGACGCCAGCATAGCACCGGCCGTAGACCGCCAGTGCTTGCAGCGCCGATCCCTCATCCCGGCCGCTCCGGCACCAGCCCGGCCAATCGACTGCCCCCGCAAAAGTGCGTTTTTGGCCGATTTCGAGGTAGGTGGGGAAGGTGTTTGGTAGGGTGGAGGTGGCGGGGATGGTTGGTGAGATCATGTCGTGGAGGTACAGTCAGCAGAAAAACAAGGGATGAAGTGATTCAGAAGGCCGGCAAGATCATAGCCGCGTCCCACAACACCTGCAAGGACGCCTGTCAGGATTGACAGCCACCCAAATACCGTCTAATATGCAATGCGAATGCAGATCGGACGGTATTTGGCTGAGATGCACCTCAGTTCGCGCACAAGCTGACAGATACCTCAGCCTGATTCAGGAGTTGCCATGTACATTCCTCGCACGATCGAATCCTTCGTCCTTCACTCCGCCGAACATTTTCCTGTGGTGTTACTCACAGGCGCCCGGCAGGTTGGCAAGACCACGCTACTCCGGCATCTCAGCGAGGGCGCCCGCCGATACGTCACCCTGGACGATCCGCTCGTTCTCAGCCTGGCCCGAACCGACCCGGCCTTGTTCATGCAGCGATTCCCGCCGCCTGTGCTGATCGATGAAATCCAGTATGCGCCCGGGTTGTTGCCCTATATCAAGATCGCCGTTGACCAGGCAGGACAACCCGGTTTGTTCTGGCTCACCGGTTCACAGCAATTCCACCTCATGCAAGGTGTGTCCGAATCGTTGGCCGGGCGTGTGGCGGTGATGAATCTGCTGGGGCTTTCGCGCCGCGAGATCATCGGGCAAGCAGCGGCAGCGCCAGCCTTCTTGCCCACCCCTGACGAGATTCGACGACGGTCGCACGCAGGCGGCCAACTCAGCCTGAAGCAACTTTACCGGCTGATCTGGCGCGGGTCGCTGCCGGCCATTGCTCTCGATGAGGCGATGGACCGCGACCTCTTTTACAGTTCGTACGTGCAGACCTATCTGCAACGCGATGTACGCGACTTGACGCGAGTTGGCGACGAGATGGCTTTTCTGCGTTTTTTGCGAGCAGCCGCGGCGCGAACCGGGCAGCTTCTGAATCTAACCGATCTGGCGCGCGATGCCGATGTGGCCCCAAACACAGCCAGGGACTGGCTTTCGATCCTGCAAACTGCGTCGATTGCCCATTTGCTAGAGCCTTATCATGCCAATATCAGCCAACGACTGGTGAAGACGCCCAAACTCCATTTTCTCGACACCGGCCTCGTGGCCTATCTGACCGAGTGGGCCAGCCCAGAAACGCTGGAGGCCGGGGCGATGTCAGGGGCCATCCTGGAGACCTGGATCATGGCCGAGCTACTGAAAGGCTATTGGCACAGTGGACGGCGACCCCCTTTCTATTACTATCGCGACAAGGATCTGCGCGAGATCGATCTGCTGGTGATTCAGGATGGCGTGATCTACCCGTTGGAAATCAAGAAAACGGCCTCGCCCAAACGCGACGACATCCGCCATTTCGGCGCCCTGGAACGGCTCGGCCTGCCCGTCGGCCCTGGTGGTGTGATTTGTCTCGCGGCCGAGTCCTTGCCGTTGACCACGACGGCGCAATCGATACCGGTGTGGATGATTTGATCAGCAAGTGCGACGCACCTCGGAGGTGCGTCGCACTTCCAGATCACAACTCGAAACTCTGCCCTCGCTCCGGCACCGTCACCTGGCGATGGCCGGCGGCCTCCAGATATTGGGCCAGGGCAGCGGCGGCCTCCAATTCGCCGTGCACCAGGAAGATGTGCTGGAGCCGCTGGCGGTCGAGCTTCCCCGCCCATTCCAGCAGGCCGCTGCGGTCGGCGTGGGCGCTGAAACCCTCGATGCTCTCGACCTGCGCCCGGACGCGAAACGGCTCGCCGAAGATCTTGACCTCTTTGTGGCCGTCCTTGATCCTGCGCCCCAGGGTGTTCTCGGCCTGAAAGCCAACAAAGAGCACCGTTGTCTGCGCGTCCTCGATATTGTTCTTCAGATGATGGAGGATGCGGCCGCCTTCGCACATCCCCGAGGCGGCGATGATGACCGCCGGTTCGCGCAGGAAGTTGAGAGCCTTGGATGCCTGAGCATCGCGCACATAACTCAGTTGCTCGAATCCGAAGGGGTTGTGGTCATCGTCGCTGGCCATGAAGCGCCGCGTCTCTTCGTCATAACATTCGGGGTGCAGCCGGTAAGCCTGGGTGACGTTGATGGCCAGGGGCGAATCGACATAGATCCCCAGTGAGCCGATCTTGCGGCTGTCGCTGAGCTGGTGCAGGGCGTAGACCAACTCTTGGGTGCGACCCACGGCAAAGGCAGGCACCAGCAGCTTGCCGCCGCGCCGATAGGTGGCATTGACGATCTGCCGGAGTTGCTGCCTGGCCTCTTCGTTCGGTTCGTGGTCGCGGTTGCCGTAGGTGCTTTCCATGATCAGGAAGTCGGCGCTATCGACAAAGGCCGGGTCGCGCAGAATGGCCATCCCGCGGCGGCCCAGGTCGCCCGAAAACACGAGCCGCCGGCTGGTCTCGCCCTCACTGATGTCGAGCACAACGATGGCGCTGCCAAGCATGTGTCCGGCATCGAGGAAGCGAAGGCGAACGCCGGGAGCCACTTCGGTCGCTCGCTCATAGGGCACGCTGAAGAACAGGCGCAGGCTGGCAGCGGCGTCGGCCTGGGTGTACAGCGGTTCGGCCAGGGGTTCGCCCCGTTGCTCTGCCTTCTTGTTGACATAGGCCACATCCTGCTCCTGAATATGGGCGCTGTCCATCAGCATCGCCGCGCAGAGATCACGGGTGGCGGGGGTGGAGAAGATCGAGCCGTCGAAGCCTTGTTTCACCAGGTTGGGGATATTGCCGGAATGGTCGATGTGGGCATGCGAGAGCACGAGGGCGTGGATTTCAGCCGGATTGAAGGGGAAGTTCAGGTTGCGGTCATAGCTTTCGGCCCGGCGCCCCTGAAACAGCCCGCAGTCGAGCAGGATCTTGCTGCCGTTGACCTCGAGCAGATGCATGGAACCGGTGACAGTGCGGGCAGCGCCCCAGAAATGTAGTTGCATAGGAGTGTTGGGTGAGAGGGGGGTGGGGGGGGTGGTTCCGGGTTCCGTGGTGCGTGGTGCGTGGTGCGTGGTGCGCGGTTCTGGTTCCGTAGTTCGGGTTGCGTATCTGGTTCTACAAGAACATTGGAATGATCAACGACACGGAACACGCAATACGCAACACGAAACATCCCAAAGCAATCAACTACGCATCATCTGCAAGATTTCGGCGCCATAGGCGTCCAGCTTCCAGGGGCCAAGCAGCCCGGTGTCTTGCAGGCCGGTCAGATCGGAGGGGTTGGCCCTGGCAATGGCCATCAAGACCTGGTTGGTGAGGATGACGTCGGCATCGACCCCGCGTTGTTCAGCCCGCCGCGTCCGCCAGCCGCGCAAGCGGTCGTAACGGGCCACGGCGCCGTTGTCGGGTCGGGGGCCGTAGCTGCGTTCGGGCGGCGCCGGGAGGGGGGCCAGTTTGCCCTCGCGCAGCACCCTGAGCAAGGCGCGGGCCGTGCGCTCGGGCAGGTGGCGGGGCACACCGCGGATGCCGTGCAGGGCGGGTAAGGTGTCGGGCAGGGCCTGGGCCAGGGCGATGAGCGTCTCGTTGCCCAGGACTTTGAAGGGCGGGATGTCGCGTTGTTCGGCGCTGGTCTCGCGCCAGTCGAACAGTGCCTTGAGCACGGCCTGCTGGCGCGGCTCCAGGTCCAGCGCACCCGGCAGGCGCCAGAAGCTGGGCGCATCTTTTTCTTCCCAGCGGATGGACGTCAGCTCGGCAAAAACTTCCTGCGCCTCGCCCCAACGTCCTTGCGCCCGCAGTTCGGCCTCCATCTGGTCGCGCAGGGGCAGGAGATAGTGCGTATCCAGCCGGGCATAGGCCAACTGGTCGGGGCTGAGAGGTCGCCGGCCCCAATCGGTGCGCTGCATCCGCTTATCGATCTCGACGCCGAAGCGTTCGCGCAAAAGCGCGGCCAGGCTGACTTGCTTCCAGCCCAGGATGCGCGCGGCCCAGAGGGTGTCGAAAAGGTGGGTGCAGCGAAAACCGAAGTCGCGGTGCAACATCAGGACATCGTTTTCGGCCGCGTGCATGGTGAGCTCGATCGCCGGATCCGCGCCCAGATCGACCAGGGGCTGCTGGTCGGACAGGGCGAGGGCGTCGATCAGATAATCGGCCTCGGCGGTCGAAATCTGGATCAGACAGACGCGATAGTGATAGGCAAAGAGGCTGTTCGACTCGGTGTCCAGGGCAAAACGGCCGGCGCGGCGCAGGTCGGCCAGGGCGCGAGCCAGGGCGGCAGGGGTGTCGAGGAGGGTGGCGTCAGACGACATGGCGGGCGAGTGATCAGAGCCAATCACGATGGCGGAAGTAGGCAAGCATCGCTACCACCACCACCACCATCAGGCCCAGGATGAGGGCGAAATCCCATTTTTCGTGCAGCAGCGGCAGATTGAGATTCATGCCGTAGATGCTGGAGATCAGCGTCAGCGGCAGCATGATCACCGAGAGCACGGTGAGGATGCGGATGATCTCGTTGGTGCGATAGGAGGTGTAGCTGTCGGCGGTCGCGTTCAGGCCTTCGATTTCCTCCCGGTAGTCGTCGATGATGTCGGCGGCGCGGGCGAAGGCGTCGGCAATGTCGCCGAAATAGAGTTCCAGTTCTTCCTGCAGGTAGGGTCGCTCTTTGTGCTCCAGGTTGGTGACGATGGGCAGCTGGGCGCGGACGATGCGCCGCAGGGCGATCACATCGCGACGGATCAGCGACATCTGTTGCAGCAGCAGGGTCATGTTCTCGGTGAACATATCCTCTTCGATGGCGCTGATCTTGCTGCCCACTTTATTCAGCATCGGGAAGATGTTGTCGACCGAGCGGTCGAGGATGTTGTAGAGCAAGGCCCCCGCCCCCCGACCCATCCAACGTTGGCGCTCATCAGGGTTCACCTGGCAGACCTGCCACAGGTCGCGCAGGGGCTTGAAGGCGCCGTCGTGGACGGTGACGAGAAAGTTGGGACCGATGAAGAGATCGACCTCGCTCGGCCGCGTCACCCGGCGCTCGCCATGAAAGCGCGGGAAGTGCATGACGATGAAGAGATAGTCGTCGTATTCGTCGATCTTCGGGCGCTCGATGCGGCTCTGGCAGTCCTCTAGATCGAGGGGATGGAAGCCGAAACGCTGGCGCAAATAGGCCATGTCGGTGGGGACAGGCTCGGTGCAGTTCACCCAGACAAGGCGACCTTGGTTGAGGACTTCGATGGTCATGGCGGTGGCTGATAGCGGGCGCGGCGTCGGGCAGCGCGCGGGCTATTATGCGTCCAGCCAGGGGCGATTGTCCATTATTGCTCAATCGCCCATTGGTTTTTGACAAGGACTGAAGGCGGAGGCTACAATGCTTTTTGTTCTCTCTGTTCTGCCCGCTTACATTTTTCCGACGGGAATTCGGCCTGCAGACGAGAACGGCGCCATCTCTTGACACCGTCGTCACCCATGTCGCAAAAATTGCGCCTACTTCCTTACCCCATCGATGCACCCCCCCGTGCACTTCGATCCTTAGCAGGCAGAGATAGTTGACAAACCATGCCCCGACCCGGCGACTGGTCGGGGCGTTTTTGTGCATTCGACACTTAGTAACCATCCAATCATCAATCAACAGGAGGAGTATCAACAACGATGTTTCGTCTCGACATGACCAATTTCGAAACCGTGGCCATTGGAGCCGTGATGGTGGTTGCCATCCTCGGCCTGGCCTATGCCTATTTCCTGCGCGTGCAGATCTTGCGCAAGGACATCGGCACCAGCCGGATGCAAGAGGTGTGGAACGCCATTCGCGAGGGCGCCGATGCCTATCTGAACACCCAGCGACGTTCGATCCTGCCGCTCATTGCTCTCCTCACCGTCGCCCTGTTCTTCAGCGCCTGGATCGTGCAACCCACGCCCGAAGCCAGGGAGATGTTCGGTGACAATGCCCGCATCGCCGTGGCCTTTGGCCGCGCCGGCGCCTTTGTCATGGGCGCCTTCTTCTCGATGATGGTCGGGCGCTGGGGCATGCGCATGGCCGTGCAGGGCAATATCCGCGTGGCCTCGGCCTCGCGGCGCTCGTATGGCGAGGCCCTGCAAGTGGCCTACCGCACCGGCACCATCACCGGTATGCTGACCGACGGCCTGGGGTTGTTCGGCGGCACCCTCATCTTCATCCTCTTCGGCAAGGCCGCTCCCGACGCCCTGCTGGGTTTTGGCTTTGGCGGTACGCTGATCGCCCTCTTCATGCGCGTGGGCGGCGGTATCTTCACCAAGGCCGCTGATGTGGGCGCCGACCTGGTGGGGAAGGTGGAAGCCGGCCTGGAAGAAGATGATCCTCGCAATGCCGCTGTCATTGCCGACCTGGTGGGCGACAATGTGGGCGACTGCGCTGGCATGGCCGCCGACATCTTCGAATCCTACGAAGTCACCATCGTCTCGGCCCTGATCCTGGGGCTGGCGGTGATGCGCGAGAGCCTGCAAACCACCGGCATCGAAAACCTGCAATGGATCGTTTTCCCGCTGGTGGTGCGCGCCATCGGCGTCTTCAGCTCGATCATCGGCACCTACTTCGTGCGTTCGATCGGCAAAGAAGCCAACGCCATGCGCTCCATCTTTCGCGGCTTCCTGACCTCGGCGGCGATCTCGGTGATTGGCTTTGCCATCCTCACCGCCGTCTACATGAAGAACCCGAACACGGATTACACGACTATCGACTGGCGGCCCTTTGCCACCTGTTTCATCGGCGTCGCCCTGGCCATCGTCATCGACCGTGTGACCGAGTATTTCACCAGTACGCACAACGCACCGGTGAAAGAAATCGCCAAGAGCACCCAGTTCGGCCATGCCACCACCATCCTTTCCGGCCTGGCGGTGGGCTATGAATCCAGCGTAGCCGCCATCCTGGTGATCGGCGCCGCCATCCTGGCCTCGGTTCTGGTCTATGCCGGCGAAAGCTTCACCTTCATCCTCTACGGCGTGGCCATGACCGGCATCGGTATGTTGACGCTTACCGGCAACAATGTCTCGATGGACACCTTCGGCCCCATCTCGGACAACGCCAACGGCATCGGCGAAGTGGCCGAGTTGGAAGAAAAGGCCCGCAATGTGATGACCAACCTCGACGCCGTGGGCAACACCACCAAGGCCATCACCAAAGGCATCGCCATCGGCTCGGCCGTCATCGCCGCCGTCTCGCTCTTCGGCTCCTTCATCACCGATACGCGCCTGGTCGACCCCGACGCCCTCACCAACGGCATCCGGGTCGATCAACCGCTCGTGTTCATCGGCATGTTGATCGGCGGCGCCATCCCCGTCCTCTTCGGCGCCCTCATGATCAAAGCCGTGGCCCGCGCCGCCGGCGGCATGATCGCCGAAGTCCGTCGCCAGTTCCGCATCCCCGGCCTCATGGAAGGCAAAGTCAAGCCCGACTACGCCCGCGCCGTCGCCATCTCCACCCAGGCTGCCCAGCGCGAACTGCTGCCCCTGGGCATCATCGCCGTCCTCTCGCCCATCGTGGTCGGCCTGATCCTGAAAGAAGAGGCCTTGGGCGGCTTCCTGGCCGGCCTCATCCTTTCTGGCCAACTGCTGGCCGTGTTCATGGCCAACGCCGGCGGCGCCTGGGACAATGCCAAGAAGTACATCGAAGACGGGAACCTGGGCGGCAAGCGCAGCCCGGCCCATGCCGCCAGCGTCACTGGCGACACCGTGGGCGACCCGATGAAGGACACCGCCGGCCCCGCCCTGAACCCCATGATCAAGGTCATCAACCTGGTCGCCGTCATCCTGGCCCCGATCGTGGTCGGGCTGAAGGGCGGCGCCACCAACATCATCGTTTGGGTGGTTGGGCTGGTCTTGTTGGCGGCCATCGTCTGGGCCGTGTGGCGGTCGCGCAGCGCCGCCGATTATGGCGTCGACGCCAGCGAGATCAACACGGCGGTTTCGGCTCAGACCAGCGCCGCGAAGAAGCCGGCCCCACCCCGCCAGCAGCAGCGGCGGAAGTAGTCATAGCCCGAAGAGGCGAAAGGTTCGGGAAACCTTTTGGCTCCGACAAACAGACGCGGGAGGAGTGATCCTCCCGCGTTTTGTTCTTCGCCCGCACCCTCCTTATACTTGCGGCCATGTCCACTCCCTCGCCCGGCGCCTCGGCCCGCCCCACCCTGGTTCGCAGCCTCGATCGCCTCGTGGATTGGTTGCAGGCCCATTGGCTGTTGGCGGTGCTGGCGCTGTTGGCCGTTTGGAACGGCCTGCCCTGGCTGGCGCCAGTGTTCATGCGTCTGGGCTGGGAGACGCCGGCGCGGGCCATCTATACCCTCTACATCCTCTTCTGCCACCAACTGCCGCAGCGATCCTGGTTTCTGTTCGGCCCCGAATTCACCTATTCCCGCGACCAGATCCTGCTGGCCTGGGCGGGAACGACCGACCCAGTGACGCCGCTGCGGATGCGCGCCTTCTTGGGCACAGCCGAAATGGGCTGGAAGCTGGCCTGGAGCGACCGCATGATCAGTTTCTACACCGGCTGGCTGCTGGTGGGGCTGGTCTACGCGCGGGTGCGGGGGCGCTGGCGGGGCCTGGGGCTGGGCGCCGCCATCCTGCTGATGCTGCCGATGGTCATCGACGGCGGTTCCCACATGCTCAGCGACCTGGGCGGGCTGCGCGAGGGTTTTCGCGAGAGCAATCTCTGGCTGGCGGTGCTGACGAACCATGCCCTGGCGCCGGAGTTCTATGCCGGCGACCAATGGGGGTCGTTCAACAGCATCATGCGGCTGCTGACAGGGCTGCTGGCGGCCGTGGGGCTGATCGGTTTCGCCTTCCCCTACATCGATCGCATGATGGGGACGGCCGGTGGGCGGGCCGCCGCCACACAGCAGCGGAACTGAGCAACAACTGAGCAGCTTTTGGGCTGGAAAGTGGGGCCGCCGCCGCGTATCCTGCTGGCATGTCCACGATCACCACCCTGCCCACACCGGCTCCCCGTTCTCACCCCGCCGCCATGCCCCCCCTGCCCGAGGCCGTGGCCGCGGCTCGCGCCCTGGTCGGGCAGGATAAGCCCGCCGGCCTGGCTGCGCTCGACCGCCTGTTCCGGCAAGGCGCGCCGCCCTCGCCCGCCCTGAACCAACGACTCCGCGGCTCGCTGTTGGCGCTCGACATCGCCCCTGGCCTCACCTGGCTTGCCCAGGCCATCACCGCCCGCTGGCTGCCGTGGCAGGGCAAAACGTTCGACGCTGAAAAGCAGAGCGGCGACAACATCTTCAGCCGCGATTCACTCCGGCTGGCCCACCTCTACTGGCCCGGCTACACCGGCTACACCGACGACGGCCCCGCCGCCTACCGCGCCTTCCGCTTCCGCACCTACGTCGCGCCCGGCCTGGCCGACCCCGACCGTCAGGTGCTCAAGATCGATTACGACCTGCCCGAAAACCCCGCCGCCAGCATCCGCCGTGTGCTGGACGAGTTGGTGCAGATCGACGCTGGTCTCTACCTGGGCAAGGCGCATCTGCACTGGTGGTGGGGGAAGTGGCAGAGGGTGGCGTTTTTTGCATTGCAGATATGATCGTGCGGAGTGAGCACGCCCACGTGCGAGCGGACGCCTTCCACGCCGTTCGCATCTGGGGATGCTCACTCCGCAAAGTCGAACATTTCCCGCGGAGGCAAGATGGCAGCCAGTGCAACAACATTCGACCAGATCGCAAACGACAAAAAACCCCGGCTGCGGCTGGGCGGCTACACCGCCCTGGCCGAAAGCGCCTGGATGGGCTTCGCCCTGGCCACAGAGGTGGCCGAACAAGTCTGGACGGCCCCCGGCGCCCTGCTGCGCCAGGGCCGCACCCGCATCGCCCGGCGACCACACCTGCGCCTGCGCGGACTGAGCCAACGCGAATTCAGCATCGCCGAGGCCAGCTTCATCCTCATGGCCTCATTCTTCCTTTCGGCGGCGATGGGGGCGGTGCGACAGGTCTTGTTCAACGCCCAGTTCGGGGTCAGCATGGAGGCCAACGCCTACTATGCCGCCTTCCGTCTGCCCGACACCCTCTTCAGCCTCATCGCCGGCGGCGCCCTCTCCAGCGCCCTCATCCCCGTCCTCCTCAGCACCCGCCAGAAAGACGGCGAAAGCGCCGGCTGGCGGCTGGTGAGCCTGGTCTTCACCGCCCTCCTGGCCGCGTTTGCCGTCCTCATCCTTCTGGTTGAGCTATTCACACCCTTCTTCGTCAGCAAGATCCTCGCCCCCGGCTTCGACGCCGAGACCGCCGCCCTGACCGTCACCCTGACCCGGATCATGCTCATCCAGCCGCTCATCCTGGCAGCGGCGAGCGTGGCCACGGCCGTCCTGAACAGCAGCAATCGCTTCTTTCCCACGGCGCTTTCGGTCATCAGCCACAATGTCGCCCTCATCATCGGCATCCTGCTCATCCCTTTCCTACCGGGGCTGGGCATCTACGGCCCCACCTTTGGCGTCATCGGCGGCGCCATCCTGCAGGTGATCATCCTGGCGCCGGGGTTGGCGGGCGGGGCCGGGCGGCTGGGGTTGGCTTTCGGGCTGGGTGATCAGGGGCTGCGCGAGGTCATCCGCCTGCTCATCCCCAACGGCCTCTCGGTCAGCGTCAACTATGCTGGCTTCATCGTCGACACCTCGTTTGCCACACGGGCGCGCGAGGCCGCCGGGCTGGCCGCCATCTACAACGCCTTCTTGCTGGTGGGGCTGCCCATCGCCCTCCTGGGGCAAGCCGTCGGCCAGGCCGCCTTCCCCCGGCTCACGGCCCAGGCCGAGAACGCCGAATGGCAGCCGATGCGCCGAACCTTGTTCCGCACCCTGGCCGCCGTCATCGGCCTGGCCATCCCCGCCATCGCCGCCCTCATCCTGCTGGGCCGGCCCACCATCCGCATCCTCTTCGAACACGGCGAGTACAATGCCGTCGCCGGCGACCTGACCTATCTCATCCTCGTCGTCTATGCCGTCGCCCTGCCGTCCTATGTCATCACCGAAGTCGTCACCCGCGGCCTCATCGCCCTGCGCGACACACGCACGCCCTTGCTGACCAACACCGCCCAATTGATCGGCCGGCCGATCATCATCCTCCTGCTCATTGGCCGCCTGGGCGTCGTCGCCATCCCGGCCGCCTTCGCCATCACCGCCACCCTGGAGACCCTCACCCTCACCATCGTCCTCCTGAGCAAACTGCGACGACGGCTGGCGATGCTATAATCGCCCCATGACCGCCGCCCACCGCCCTCAGCCCGACGCCCTTGCCCAGACCCTGCACCGCCTGCCGCCCCACCCAGGCGACGCCGGCGGCATGGCCGAGCGAATCGGGCTATGGCAACAAGGCGGCCGGCTGACCATCGGCCTGGACACCTCGCTCGCCGACCTGGCCCACAGCAGCCTCATCCGGGCCGGGGCCGTCTGCCTGGCCGAGGCCGCCCGCTTCGACCAAAGCCGCGGCGAGATCAGCCTGGCTGCCAGCCTGCGCCCCGATCACGCGCCCGCCTCTGGCCTGGCCCTGGCGCTGGTGGCCCTGGCCGCCGAGATCGAAATCGCCCGACGCCAGCCCGACCAGACCGTGGCTCGCTCCTGGCAGCCGATCTCGACCTTCCTGGCCAACCCGCCCCCGCCGCCCTCCCTGCCCCTGGCGGTGCAGATGGCGGCAGGCGAGGACATTCGCGGCAGCGCCTTCGTCCCGGCGCCGGCCGTGCGCGGGGCCTCGGCCACACTCCGGGCCGCCGCCGTCGCTCTCGGCCTGGCTGCGGACGGTACAGTGGCCACCGCCGCTATCGCCCTGCTGCCCCTCTCTGGCCCTCTCTTTGCCGTCGAGACCGCATCGCTGCTGGTCGGCCACCCGATCGACCCCGACCGCCTGGCCGCCGCCGCCCGGCAGGCGCAGATCGACGCCCAGGCCCGCCTGGGGCCGGCCCTTGCCCCGCCTGCTTTCCCCATCCAGGTGGCCGCCCATCTCGTGCGCAAGGCCCTCGACCGGGCGGCCGCTCGCTGCCTGGCCCGGTTGGAGGCCGGGGCCTAGCCATGTCGCCGGCGCCGACCCTCACCGTCACCGTGCGCGCGGGCGAGCCGCTGTGGCGGGCCTTTGGGCAACACCGGATCAGTCTCGACCTGCCCGCCCCCGCCACCCTCGCCGATCTGTTGGCTGCCCTGGCCGCGACCTATCCCGATTTTGGCAGCCGCTACCGGGGCGACGACCTGGGCCATCGCCATCCCTACCGGCTGTTCGTCAACCACCGCCAGATTGCGGACGAGGAGATGGCCCGGCATCCGCTGCACGATGGCGACCTGGTGCACATCGTCATCCCGGTTTCAGGAGGCCGGGGATGACCGTCTTGCCGCCTGCCTTCTATGCTCGCCCGCCCGTGCTGGTTGCTCCTGACCTTTTGGGCTGCCTGCTGGTGCGAGAATGCGATGGCGAGCGACTGGCGGGGCGCATCGTCGAGGTGGAAGCCTATTGGGGGGCCAAAGACGCCGCCTCGCACGCTTATCGCGGCCCCACCGACCGCAATCGGGTGATGTTCGGGCCGGCGGGGCGGGCCTATGTCTACTTCATCTACGGGATGCACTTCTGCCTGAACGCCGTCACCGGGCAGGAAGGGGAGGCATCGGCCGTGCTCATCCGGGCGCTGGAGCCGATCTCAGGCATCGAAACGATGCAAAAACAGCGGGGACAGCAGGCGGTGCGGGCGCTGTGCAACGGGCCGGGCAAGCTCTGCCAGGCGCTGGCCATCGACCGGGCGCTGAACGGCCACGACCTGACGTTGGGGACAGGACTCTGGCTGGAATCCGGCTCGCCGCCGGCCGAGGGCATCAGCGCCGGCCCGCGCGTGGGTGTGCGCGGGGACGCCGCCGCCCTCGCCGCCCCCTGGCGCTTCTGGTTGGCGGGGAATGCCCATGTCTCGCGGGTGTGAGGTGCGGGCCTCATCCAGTCAGCAACGGCCAGGGGATGGCCACGATTCGCTCATCCAAACGCCGGATCTCACGCCCGCCGTGCAACAAAACGCCGCCGACCGCTTCAGGGTGATGGCCCAGGAATTTGCTCAACCCTGCCGCGTGCCGGTAGCCGGGGGCATCGGTCATCTTGACCTCGATACCCACCAGGCGGCGGCCATGCTCGACCACGAAATCTACTTCGTCGCCGGTCTGCGTCCGCCAGAAGTGCAGCCGGCCGCGAGGCATCAGCAAACCGCAACTTACACGCAAATGTTGGTAAATCAGAGTCTCGAAGAAGGCGCCCAACTCGCGGGCGCGAGTCAGCTCATCGAGGTGGTAATAGCCTGCCAGGAAGACCGCCAGACCCACATCCGCCCAAAAAACGCGCGGTGATTTCAGCAGCCTGGTTGTATGGCTGCCCGCATACGTCGGCACACGCTCGAACAGGTGTGTGGCCTCCAGCAAGTTCAGATAGCGATGAATCGTTGGTTGCGCGAGACTGGCGTCGCGCGCCAAATCCGATTGGTTGAGCAACTGCCCGGCTCGCAACGCCAATAACACCATGACCCGACGAAAGTCTACCAGCGATTCGATCTGCGACATCTGACGCAGGTCGCGCTCAAGATAGGTGGCCACATAGCCTTCCCACCAGCGCAGATAATCCGCCTGAGCGGTCAGGCTCAACAAGGCAGGCATGAAGCCGCGCAGCATGAGCGGCAAGGGATCAGAGGGTAATTCTGCCAGTATAGCCTCTTCGGGCCAGCGACCGGCCAGAATATCCGCCAGAAGCGCCGGTGGCTGTTGCATGTTGATCTCGCCCAATGTCAGAGGGTCGAGCGTCAGATAGACGGCGCGCCCAGCCAGGCTCTCGCTCACCTTCCCCATCAGCAGCAGGTTGGCCGACCCGGATAGGATGAACCGATAGCGACCCGGATTCTCATCTACCGCGCGCTTGATTGCCGGTAGCAGTTCGGGCGCTTTCTGCACTTCATCGAGGATGACCTCGTGCGCGCCCGCCCACAGGCTGGCAGGATTCTCTCGCACTTGCCGTAGCGCGTCGAAGTCGTCCATGGTGTGATAGCGCCAGCCACTGAACGGCTCCGCTCTCCTGAGCAGAGTGCTTTTGCCAACCTGCCGCGCCCCTGTCAGCACCACAACAGGGTGCGCCTCGCACGCAGCCTGTAGCTGAGGCGTCAGCCATCGACGATAATATAGCAATGCCTCTGAATGAAAGTTATTCATGGCGTGAATGATAATTCAACGCCATGATCCCCGTCAAGCTCTCACCTCGTTCTTTCCCCTCTCACCATTCCGCAAGGGTGGCCATTGCAGCCATCCTTGCGGAATGGTCATGGAGCACCTTCAGATCACCCCAACTTCCTTGCCTGCGGCTTCGAACACACCCAGGGCGAAGTCGATATCGGCGGCGGTGTGGGCCACGGTCACGTTGGCGCGCAGACGGCTTTCGCCCGGCGCCACCGCCGGCGACAACACCGGCAGCACAAAGATGCCGTGATCCTGGCAATACTTGGTCATCAGCATGGCCCGGTCGTCGTCCCAGGTCATGATCGGCACAATCGGCGTCACACTCACGCCGGTGTCGAAGCCCAGAGCCTTCAGCCCGCACAGGAACTGCTCGACATTGCGCTGCAAGATGCGGTTACGCTCGACGCCTTCCCTCTCCAGCACCTCGAAACCGGCCTTGCAGGCGGCAGCCACCGCCGGCGGCAGCGCCGCCGAAAAGACAAAACCGCGGGCCGAGTGCTTGAGGAACAGGATCAGGTCGGCATCGCCGGTGATATAGCCGCCGATGCCGGGGATGGTCTTACTCAGTGTGCCCATCTTCACATCGATGGCGCCCGGCAGGTTGAAATACTCCTCGATGCCGTGCCCGGTGGCGCCCAACACGCCCAGGCTGTGGGCTTCATCCACCATCAGGCGGGCGTCGTACTTGCGGCAGAGTTCGACCGCGTCGGGCAGGTTGAAGATGTCGCCGTCCATGCTGAAGACGGCGTCGGCCACCACCAACTTGCCGGCCTTGGCCGGCGCCATCGCCAACCGCCGTTCCAGGTCGGCCATGTCGTTGTGCCGATAACGCACGAACTCGCCGCGCGCCAGTTGGCAGCCATCGACAATGCTGGCATGGTTCCACTTGTCCGAAATGACATAGTCGCCCTTGCCGATGAGCGTGGAGATGGTGGCCAGGTTGGTCACATAACCCGACGAGTAGACGATGGCGGCATCGCGGCCATGAAAACGGGAGATGGCGTCTTCCAGTTCCAGGTGCAGGTCGAGCGTCCCGCCCAGCAGCCGCACGCCGTGCGTGCCAGCGCCGTAGCGTTCGACCGCGGCCATGGCGGCCGCTTCGATGGTGGGATGCTGGATCAGGCCCAGATAGCTGTAGGTGGCGAACATCAGCTTGCGTTGGCCGTTGACCTCGACCCAGGCGCCCTCCAGCCGGCTCACCGGCTGCTGGTAGTAATAGGCTTCCAGTCCTTTGGCCCAGGCCACACGCTCCAGGGTTTCGTCGATCTTCCATTGCAGGCCATCGCGCAGCCGACCTGCCGATCCGTGGCGCGAATGGCCGTTGGCAGGGGGCGGTGCGGTAAAGCCCTCCATTTTCGTCGCTTCCAGGATGGAAACGCCTTCCTCGAGAAGTGCCTCTTGAAACATGGGAATTTCTCCTTATTAGAAAAAGCTGACTAACAGCATCAATTCCTTGATGATTGACCGACTTACTAGCAGTTCAGGTGCAACGCACTTTGAGTGGCTTCATGACCTGCATGGTGCTGAAACCCGAGTCATTTACGCTCACGAAGTGCGTCACACCTCGAAGGTGAAAAACATAAGGCTTGAACATCACCGACGTTTTCTCACGCATCACGCAACACGCAACACGGAACAAATTTCATGTCTCCGGCTCGAAAACATCACCATCAGCCGTCTCATCGGTGCTGCCTCGCGCCCACTCCTTCAGCCAGCGATACGAGTATTTGCTCTTGCGCAGGGCCAGTCGCACCCCCTCACGGCTGATGCTTTCGACCCAGCCCTCCAGCGTCGCTGCCTTGACCAGCAGATCGAGCGTCCAGCCGGTGTCCGTCCAGCCGAAATCGCGCGGTTGGCGCTCACGCATCAGGGCGGCAAACTGGTCGCCAAGCGATGGCGAAATGGTTTCCGGCCGGCCAGGCGACAACGAACGGCCGAGAGCATCGAGGCCGCGCTCGTCGAAAGCCTTGATGCGCGCCCGCACCGTCGCCGACGACAACTCGAGCGTATCGGCGATCTCCGGGACGCCGATCTCACTGGCCGAAAGCAGGATGATCTGCGCCCAGCGCGCCCGGATGACATCGTCACCATTGGCCAGGGTTTGCAGCAGTGTGCGTTCATCGGTGAGAAGAGGGCGTACATACAGAGACATGACTCGAGCGTCCTTCGCTTGCGGACAGTGTAGTCGTTCCCGGCAGAAAGTGCAAATTCTTTTTTGGAAAGTGAAAAATCTTTTTTTGATGTCCGCGCGCATTGCCGTCTGCGCCAAAAAGGTGTATCATCGGTTACAGTAGTTTCCACCGCCACCCTCCTTTCGCACAGAGCCACGACCATGAAACGTTGGAATGGTTGGGGCGACGAGCAAGTGGAGCATCCCCTCCCGCCTGCCGCCGCCGGTTTTCTGGCCGATGCCATCGGCCCACCCCAGGCCCGCGCCACCGTCCCCCTGGTGGTTGCCCTGGCGACAGTCCCGCCCGGTCGCCTGCCTTCCTTGCTGTCCGACCACCCCCTGCTCGACACCGGCAACGAAGACCGGTTGCGGCATGCGCGCGGGCAATCGCTGCCCGACTGGGTGGCCCTGCGCTACGGCGCCATCGACCGCTACCCCGACGCCGTCGCCTACCCCGCCGACGAAGAACAGGTGGGGCAACTCATCACCCTGGCCCAACAGACCGGCGCCCGGCTCATCCCCTATGGCGGGGGCAGCAGCGTGGTCGGCCACATCAACCCGCCGCCGGGCGATGAGCCTGTGCTGACGGTGGACATGGGCCGCCTCTCCCGGCTCATCGACCTGAACGAGAGCGACCGCCTCGCCACCTTCGGCGCCGGCGTCACCGGCCCCCATCTAGAGGCGCAGTTGCGGGCGCACGGCCTCACCCTGGGCCATTTCCCGCAATCGTTCGAGTTCTCGACCCTGGGCGGATGGATCGCCACCCAATCCAGCGGGCAGCAGTCGCTCTACTACGGTCGCATCGCCGACTTGTTTGCGGGCGGGCGTGTGATCGCCCCCACCGGCGTGCTCGACTTGCCGCCCTTCCCTGCCAGCGCCGCCGGCCCCGACCTGCGCCAACTCGTCCTCGGCAGCGAGGGCCGGCTCGGCATCATCACCCGCGCCGCTGTCCGCATCCGCCCGGCGCCGGTGCGCGAGGATTTCCACGCCATCTTCTTCCCCACCTGGGCGCAAGCTCTGGCCGCCACCCGCGATCTGGCGCAGGCGCAGCCAGGGCTGGCGATGCTACGGGCCAGCGACCCGGTCGAAACGGCGACAACCTTGCTCCTGGCCGGACACGAACGCGCCATCGGCATGGTGGAGCTGTTGCTGAAAAGCCGTGGCGTTGGCGACGGCAAATGTATGTTGCTCTTTGGCGTCAGCGGCGACGACGAGACCGTGCAACGGCTTCGTCACGCCGCCCTCGGCCTCACCGCCCATCATGCCGGGGTGCATCTGGGCCGGCGGATGGGCAGCGAGTGGCGCAAAAGCCGCTTCCGCACCCCCTATCTGCGCAACACCCTGTGGGACTACGGCTATGCCGTCGATACCTTGGAGACGGCCCTCCCCTGGTCACAGATCGAGGACGCGCAGCCAGCGGTGCTGGCGGCCCTGCGCACGGGTTTGGCCGCGAGTGGCGAACGCGTCCATGCCTTCAGCCATCTTTCGCACTTCTACCCCTCCGGCGCCAGCCTCTACATCACCTACCTCTTTCGCCTGGCCCCCACCGCCCGCGAAACCCTGGCCCGCTGGCAGACCCTGAAACACGCCGCCAGCCAGGAAATCGTCCGGCGCGGCGGCACCATCAGTCACCAGCACGGTGTTGGCGTCGATCACCTGCCCTATCTGGCCGCGGAAAAGGGTGAACTGGGCCTGACCATGCTATCGAACCTGGCGCGCACCCTCGACCCGGATGGCATCATGAATCCTGGGAAGTTAGTGGCCGGGTAGAAAGGGCAACCGGCCCCGACCATCTCGGTGCACATGAGGGCTTTTGCGATTCAGTTCTCCAATCCGAGATGGCATGAATAGGTGGGCATGAATCTGCCGGTTGAATCGCGGAGTGCAATGCTATCTGCCTGCCTGAATTTTCCTGCGCTCGTCATCCCACAGCTTTGCGAACCGCTCAAAGACTTCGGCAATCAGCGCCAGTTCGCTTTCTGTATAGCCCGAAAGCAGTTCGTCCTGCGCGTTCCGGGCCGAGGCAAACCAGGAGGCCATTTTCGCGGCTGCCGATTCGGCCGGGGTGACCAGCATCCCACGGCGGTCGTCTGGATTGGGCCGCCGCTCGATCAGGCCCGCCTTTTCGAGTCGGTCGAGCATGGCGGTCGTCGCACCAGAGGTCAGGCCGGTGTGCCGGGCCAGCTCGGTGGGCGCGGCCTGTCGCTTCAGGAAAAGTAGCCTGAGACATTCCATATCGGTGGCGTTCAGGCCCGCCCAATCGCCCATGGCATTTCGGAACAGCGTCAAATTGACGCCATAGTCCCTGACCGCCGCCAGGGCGCGCTGTTTCAGTACTGCCTTTGTGGATTTCGTCATTGGTTCACCCTTGACATTATCTTGATTTTCAAGTATCTTTATGATATAATTAAATTGACCCACACGCAAGATCAATGCCACGCATTACAAAAGGAGAAACCATGAACACCAAAATTGACACGAAAGAAGCCACCAAAAAGCCCGATGACAGCTTCAGCGCCGAGGAAAAAGCTGCCATGAAGGCTCGCGCCCAGGAGTTAAAGGCCGAAGCGCGCATGAGCAAAAACAGGGAGGAAGGCGAAAAAGCGGTCTTCGCCGCAATTGCCCAGATGAGCGAAGCGGACCGCGTGATGGCCAACCGGCTGCACGAGATCATCACCGAGAGTGCACCGCGACTCATGCCAAAAACCTGGTATGGCATGCCAGCCTACGCCAACCAGGAGGGCAAGGTGATCTGCTTCTTCCAGGCGGCCAGCAAGTTCGGCGTCCGCTACGCTACGTTCGGCTTCCAACCGGATGCGAATCTCGACGATGGCAACATGTGGGCGGCCAGCTATGCCCTGATCCGCTTGACCGCCGCCGAAGAAGAGCATCTCCGCTCTCTGGTTGTCAAAGCCGTCAGCTGACCGTTCACGTCAAGCAATGGGGCAAGCACGCTTATTGCCGCTTTGCGGAATTGCGAGCAATTCGCCGCACGAGTACCGACCGCCAAATACAGTGAAGGCTGAAAGCTAGATGAGGCCATCTCGCAAGATCTACCCGGCGCACCTGCCTTGCCAGAACGCGCACTGAGAGACACTACATGAGTTGGAGCATTCTCGAAGACCAACATCCCGAACTGGCCAGATTTGGACTCGAACGCTTGCATGGCAAGGTCGCCTATCTGGCAACCACTCGCAAAGACGGTTCGCCACGCGTCCATCCGCTGACACCCATCATCGGGCAGGGTCATCTCTTTGTCTTTATGGAGCCAACCTCGCCCAAAGGCCACGACCTCCAGCGCGACAACCGTTACGCCCTTCATTGTGCGGTCACTGATTCGAGTGGGGCCAGTGGCGAGTTCGTCGTCACTGGCCAGGCTCACTTGATCACTGACCCCGAACTGCGCGCTTTGGCGACCAGGCTTTCGAGCTACATGCCGGCGGAGCGCTACATCCTTTTCGAATTTGAAGTCGAGAGTGCAGCCTCAACGGTCTATCCTGAGGACCGGCCTGTTCGCAAGTTCTGGAGACAAACTGAGTAGGGCGGCATGGGTTGCAGTAGCCACGCTGCACGGCTACCTTTCCATCACCCTTACTTCTTCCGCTACTGCTTTCACCGTCTGTGTTTCCCCCATTTGTGTCATTCCCATGATGCCAGCAACCTCTGTTCATCCGTGGCCGCATGGCTGGCGCCAGGCGGCGTGGGCGGCCCTGAAGTCGCCGTGGGATATGATCGTCATCGGCGGCGGCGTCACCGGGGCCGGCATCCTGGCCCTGGCTGCGGGCATGGGCCTGCGCGTGCTCCTGCTCGAACAGGATGATTTCGCCGCCGGCGCTTCCAGCCGCTCGTCCAAATTGGTGCATGGCGGGCTGCGCTATCTCAAGCACATGCAGCTCAAGCTGACGCGCGCCAGCGTGCAAGAGCGCCAGCACCTGCTGCAAGCGGCGCCGGGCCTGGTGGCGCCGATGAACTTCATCTACCCGGTCTTCGAGGGCGACAAACCCGGCGCCTGGCTGCTCGAATTCGGGTTGGGCGTCTACACCCATCTGGCTGCGGATACAGGCGGCTACCGGGAATTGACGCCGGTGGACATGCTCATGCTGGCGCCCGGTCTGCGCCAGCGCGACCTGCAGAACGGCTATCTCTATGCCGACGCCCAGACCGATGACGCCCGCCTGGTGCTCCGCTTGCTGCACGACGCTCTGGCCGCCAACCCCGGCCGAGCCGTCGCCCTCAACTATGCCCGTGTGACCGGCCTGTTGCGCGCCGGCGACAAAGTGGCCGGCGTGCAGGTGCGCGACCAGATCACCGGCGCCGACCACGAAGCCCTGGCCGGCGTGGTCATCAACGCCACCGGCGCCTGGGCCGACCGGCTACGGCGCCAGACAGGCGCGGCCGCCCGGCTCCGCCCACTGCGCGGCAGCCATCTTTTCTTCTCGCCCGGCCGTTTCCCCGTCTACCAGGCCATCGCCATGCTCCACCCCGACGACGGCCGCCCGGTCTTTGCCTATCCCTGGGAGGGTGTGACGCTGCTGGGCACCACCGATGTCGATCACAAGGCCGACCTCGGTGATGAACCGGCCATCTCGACCGCCGAGGCCGCCTATCTGCTGCGCGTGGCCCAACACCATTTCCCCGACCTGGGACTGAGCCGCAAAGACGTGATCAGCACGCAGGCCGGCATCCGCCCGGTGGTGGATAGCGGCAAGTCCGACCCTTCGGCCGAGGCTCGCGACCATGTGACCTGGCTGGAAGATGGCTTGCTGACCGTGACCGGCGGCAAGTTGACGACCTTCCGGCTGTTGGCGGTGGATGCCCTGCGCGCCGCCCACGAGGCCAACCCCGCCCTACCCAGGCCCGACGCCCGGCTGTCGCTGCTGGCCTCGTTGCCCACCACACAACCGCTGCCCGGCGTCGAACGTCGTCTGGCCGCGCGTATGTGGGGGCGCTACGGCGCCGCCGCCCCGCAGATGGCCGGCGAAACCGGGGAGACGTGGGCGGCCATCCCCGGAACCCCCTACCACTGGGCCGAGCTGGCCTGGTCGGCGCAAAACGAGGCCGTCGTTCATCTCGACGATCTGTTGTTACGCCGTTTTCGTCTTGGCATCCTCCTGACCGATGGCGGCCACTCCTTGCTCGCACGGCTGCGTCCGCATCTGGATTGGGGCGACGAGCACTGGGCGGTGGAGGTCGAACGCTATCTGCAAATCTGGCAGCAGGCGCACGGCCTGCCGGATGATTAGTTGCTTCCTTCTTCGAAGCCTAGCGCCTCGCTGACGATGTAGAGCGGTCGCTTCTTGACCTCGTCGTAGATGCGGCCTAGATATTCGCCGATGATGCCGAGCGAGATGAGTTGGATGCCGCCCAGAAACAGCACCATCACCAGGGTGGTAGCCTGGCCGTAGAACGCCTGGCTGCCCGACAGACGCAGGGCGACGGTGACAAGGATGCCCAGCACGCTGATGGCGGCGATGATGAAACCGGCATAGGTGGCCAGTTGCAGCGGCAGATACGAGAAAGAAGTGATGCCGTCGAGGGCGAAGCGGATCATCTTCTTCAATGGATACTTGGTCTCACCGGCAAAGCGCTCGGCCCGCACATATTCGATCCCCGTCTGCCGGTAACCAACCCACGACGACATCCCCCGCATGAAGCGATGATGCTCGCGCATCGACTTCAGCGCCTCGACAGCCTTGCGGTCGAGCAGGCGGAAGTCGCCGGTGTCCACCGGGATGTTGACGCCGGTGATGCCCCGGATCAGCCGGTAGAAGAAATGGGCGGTAAACAGCTTGAACCAGGTTTCGCCGTGGCGCTTGGCTCGCACCGCATAGACGACCTCGTAGCCCTGGCGCCACTTGGCCACCATGTCGGCGATCAGGCTGGGAGGGTCTTGTAGGTCGGCGTCGATGATGACGACGGCATCGCCCTGGGCATAGTCGGCCCCGGCGGTGATGGCGATCTGATGGCCGAAATTGCGCGAGAAGTTGACGACGCGCACGCGCGGGTCTTGGTCATGCAATTCGCGCATGATGGCGTAGGAGCCATCACGGCTGCCGTCGTTGACGAAGACCAGTTCCCACGGCTCGCCGATGCCATCCATGGTCTCACGGAGCCGGTGATAGAGTTCGTGCAGGATCGGTTCTTCGTTGAAAACCGGGGCGACGACGGAAATGATGGGGCGGGGGGCTGTGGTGGGCATAGGTCAGAGGATGAGCATGGCGTCGCCGAAGGAGAAGAAACGGTAGTGACGGGCGATAGCTTCGGCATAGGCGCGGGCGATGAGTTCCTGGCCGGCAAAGGCCGAAACCAGCATCAGCAGCGTCGAGCGCGGAAGGTGGAAGTTGGTGAGTAGGGCATCGACTGCCCGAAAACGATGGCCGGGGAGCAGAAAGAGGTCGGTTTCCCCCGTCCAGGCGGCCACGGTCTGCCAGCCGCAGGCCAGGTCGTCTGGGGCCGGGTCGCACGGTTGCAGACCCAGGGCGATCTTGGCGGCGGTCTCGAGGGCGCGCACGCTGGTGGTGCCGGCGGCGATGATGCGCCCGCCTGCCAGCCGCGTCTCGTTGATGGCGCGTGCGGCTTCGGCGCCAACCCGGAGCCATTCGCGATGGATGACATGCTGGCTAGGGTTGTCTTCGCTTACTGGGAGGAAAGTATCCAGACTGATATGCAGGGTGACGAAGGCAAAACCGACGCCACGCTCGCGCAGTCGTAGCAGCAAGTTGGGGGTGAAGTGCAGGCTGGCGGTGGGGGCGGCGGCGGAGCCATCATGCCGGGCGAAGATGGTCTGGTAGCGGTCGGGGTCGGCCAGGGGGGTGTGGATGTAGGGCGGGAGGGGCGTCTGGCCGAGCTGGTCGAGGAGCTCGTCGATGGGGGGATCGAAGGCAACGGCGCGGATGGGGCCATCTTCCTCGGCGAGGATGATAGCCTGGCTGTGCGGCCCGCTGGGGTCGCCGACCAGGATGCGTTTGCCGGGCGTCAGATGTTTGCCGCGCACCAGCGCCTGCCAGCTGCCATCTTCCTGTCGTTTGAGGAGCAGGATTTCGACCTGCCCGCCCGTCTCTTTGCGCCCCAGCAGCCGGGCTGGGATGACGCGCGTATCGTTGAGCACGAGCAGGTCGCCGGGGCGCAGATAGTCGGGCAGATCGAAGACATGCCGGTGTTCGATTTCGCCGCCGGCCCGGTCGAGCACGAGCAGGCGGGCATGGTCGCGCGGCTCGATGGGCGTCTGGGCGATCAGGTGTTGGGGGAGGTGGTAATCGAAGTCAGCGGTCTTCACGGTGCGTGAGACGTGAGGCGTGAGACGTGAGGCGTGAGGCGTAAGACGTGAGGCGTGAGGCGTGAGGCGTGAGGCGTGAGGCGTGAGACGTGAGGCGTGAGGCGTGAGGCGTGAGACGTGAGGCGTGAGGCGTGAGACGTGAGGCGTGAGACGTGAGCACGTGAGGCGTGAGACGTGAGGCGTGAGGCGTGAGGTTGGCGCCCGTGGTTCACGGTTCACGGTTCACGGTTCACGCCTCACGTTTCCGGCTTGTGGCCGGATGATCGCTAGGACGATGGCGGCATCCGCATCTGGCCGGGTGGCGGGGGCAAAGGGCGGCGGCCAACAGGCGGCGGCAACGAATGAGCCGCGACAGCAGAGGGCGGCCGCGGCTCATTCATTGCCAGGGGGCAAAACCCTAAAGGTTTTCGAAAACCTTCAGGGTTTACGTTTTCAGGGAGCGGCCGCAATGGCCTGACTGGCATAGAACAGCCACGGGCCGGTGAACAGCCCGAAAACAAGGGTGGCGATGACGGCTATGGCCACGGCGACGGCGCTCGAAGCGGCCAGGCGCGAGCGGGCAGGGGCATCGGCCGCTGCGGCGTCGGGCGCAGGCTCGGCCATGAACATGGCCACGGTGACGCGCAGATAGTAATAGGCGCTGATGGCGCTGTTGATCACGCCGGCCACCGCCAGCCAGACCCAGCCGCTCTGGACGGCGGCGTTGAAGAGGTAGAGCTTGCCGAAAAAACCGGCCAGGGGCGGGATACCCGCCAGAGAGAGCATGAAGATCGCCATCGCTGCCGCGGCCAGGGGCCGGCGGCGATACAAGCCGTTGGCGCTGGCGATGCTGGCATCCTGCACCCCGTTCGGCGCGCCTGGCTCCAGCATAGAGGCAATGGCGAAGGCGCCCATGTTCATGAAGGCGTAGACGACCAGATAGAAGAGCAGGGCCTGCAAACCATCGGCCGTACCGGCCACCAGGCCCATGAGCATGTAGCCGGCATGGGCGATGGAACTGAAGGCCAACATGCGCTTGAGGCTGGTCTGGCGTAGGGCGGCCAGGTTGCCCACCGTCATCGTCAGCAGCGAGAGGACGGCCAGGGCAGGCGCCCACAACTCGTAGGGTACGGTAATGGCGGATTGGAGGACGCGGAAGAGGGCGACGAAGGCAGCGGCTTTGGTGGCGACGGACATGAAGGCCGTCACCGGGGTGGGCGCGCCCTGGTAGGCGTCGGGCGTCCACATGTGGAAGGGGACGAGCGCCAGTTTGAAGCCGAAACCCACCAGCAAAAGCGCTAATCCTGCCACCAGGAAGAAGCCGCCCGTGCCCAGGGCGGCGATGTCGGCCAGTTTGGTGCTGCCGGTGTCGGCATAGAACAGGGCGGCGCCGTAGAGGACGAAGCCGGAGGCAAAAGCGCCGAGCAGGAAGTATTTGAACGATGCCTCGCTGCTGGCCAGTTGTTTGCGGTCGAAACCGGTGAGCACATACAGCGAAACGGAGAGAAGTTCCAGGCTAACAAAAAGGGTGATCAACTCGACCGACTTGGCCAGGAACATCATGCCGGTGATGGCGATGAGCAGCAGGGCATAGTATTCGCTCTGCATCGTCGAGAAGCGCCCCAGGTATTCCCATGCCAAGAGGATGCCGAGGATGCCGGCGGCGATGACGATGAGATTGAGATAACGGCTCAGGTCATCCGCCCGCACCATGCCGCCGAAGTCGGCTGCGGGTTGGCCGAGCGTGACGAGGGTGGCGCCGCCAGCCGCCAACAGACCTACCAACGCCAGCAGCGCCGCCAGGTGGTTGGTGCGTCCCTTGCCCAGGGCGGCCCGCGTCCCAATTTCAGCGATCAGTATCACCAACGCTGTGATGGCGACGATGAGTTCGGGCAGGATGACAGCGAAATCGAGAGCGGGGAGGTTCATAGGGAGTGCGGATTGTGAATTTCGGATTGCGGATTTCGGATTGCGAAATGGGGCGTGAAACGTGAAACGTGATGCGTGAAACGTGAAACGTGATGCGTGATGCGCTCCACCTGCCACCTGCGACCTGCGACCTGCCACTTGCCACCTGTCTACTTGTCTACTTGTCTACTTGTTTTCTGGTCTACTTTACCACCTGAACGATGGCAGTGGCGTTGGCGTCGCGCAGCAGGGCATCGACGGCGGGGTTGATCTTGTCGAAGAAGAGGTTGGGGAACAGGCCGATGACGAAGAAGAGGAGGATGATGGGGATCAGGACCCACATCTCGCGACGGTTGAGGTCAGTCAGGGTCTTGTTCTTGGGGTTGTCGAGGGGGCCGTAGAGGAGGCCGCGCACGGCCGTGAGCAGATACCAGGCCGCCAGGATGACGCCGGCCGTGCCCAGGATGGCCCAGATCGGGTTGACCTGGAAAGCGCCGAGCAGGATGGTGAACTCACCCACGAAGCCGTTCAGCCCCGGCAGGCCCACCGACGACATCACGACGACCAGGAAAAGGGCGCTGAAGATGGGGATCTGCTTCCAGAGACCGCCGAATTCAGAGAGCAGGCGGGTGTGGCGGCGGTCGTAGATCATGCCGACCATGAGGAAGAGGGCGCCGGTGGAGAGACCGTGGTTGATGTTTTGCAGCACCGCGCCCGAGACGGCCTGTTGTGAAAGGCTGGCAATGCCGAGCATGACAAAGCCCAGGTGCGCGACCGAACTGTAGGCGACGAGCGATTTCACATCCTTCTGCACCAGGGCGACCAGAGCGCCGTAGAGGATGCCAATGATGGCCAGGACGGCCAGCCAGGGGGCGACGGTGGGGAGGGCGTCGGGGAACAGGGGCAAGCAGAAGCGCAGGAAGCCGTAGGTGCCCATCTTTAGCAGCACCCCGGCCAGGATGACAGAGCCGGCCGTAGGGGCTTCGACGTGGGCATCGGGCAGCCAGGTGTGGAGTGGGAACAAGGGGACTTTGACGGCGAAGGCCAGGGAGAAGGCCAGCAAAGCCCAGAGTTGCAGGGTCGGGTCGAGGGTGGCGTCCTTGAGCTGGCTCCAGTCGAAGGCGCCGGTGTTCCAGTACAGCAGCAGGATGGCGACCAGCATCAGGGCTGACCCGGCCATGGTGAAGATGAAGAACTTGAGCGCGGCATAGACCCGGCGCCCACCGCCCCAACGCCCGATCAGGAAGTACATGGGGATGATGCTCAGTTCCCAAAAGACGAAGAAGAGGATGAGATCGAGCGAGAGAAACACGCCCAGCATCCCCACCTGTTGGAGCAGGAGCAAGGCCAGAAAAGCGCGCAGGTTCTGCTGGACGTTCTGCCAGGAAAAGAGGATGATGACCGGCCCCAGCAGCGTGGTGAGCAAGACCAGGAAGAGGCTGATGCCATCGACGCCCAGGTGATAGCTGACGTTGATCGTCGCCAGCCAGGTCAGATGCTCCTGGAACTGCATGCTGCCATCGTTCACCCAGGCCGCCAACAGACCCAAGGAGAGGATGAAATCGAGCAGGGCGACGGTCAGGGCGACGATCTTGGCGCGGCGATCATCGAAGATCACCAGCATCAAGAGCGCCCCCAGCAGTGGCAGCCAGAGGATGAGGGAGAGGAGGGGGATGGAGGTGAGATCCATGGGTGTGGTTCGTGTTGCGTGTTGCGTGTTGCGTGTTGCGTAGTCGCTAGCCGGGTAATGAACTCCCACTCTGTCTTTCCGAGCGGGTCGATCTGGTGTTCTGTCGCTTCGATCAGCCAGCGAGGAATCCCCAAGGTGGAAGTTCATCAGCAGCGGGTCGATCTGGTGTTCTGTTGCTTCGATCAGCCAGCGAGGAATCCCCAAGGTGGAAGTTCATCAGCAGCGAAGCGAAACCACTACGCATCGATCACGCAAAGCCGTTAGGACGATCAACGAATAGTCATCGAAACAGGAAGAAGTAGCCGAGGAGGGCGACGACGCCGATGACGAGCGAGATGGCATACCAGCTGATGAGGCCGGTCTGCAGCCGAGCGGCCCCTGCCCCCACCATCGCCGTGGCCCGACCGAGGCCGTTGACGGCGCCGTCGATCACGGTTTGGTCGAAGAAGCGGAAGCAAAGCTGGGCAAAGGCTCGCAAAGGCCGCACGATCACGGCCATGTAGATCTCGTCGATCCAGTATTTGTGCTCCAGCACCGGCTGCAAGGGGCGCAGACCGCGCTGAACTGCCAGCGTCCAGCGGCTCTGGCGGATGTAGCGCAGGTAGGCCAGGAAGATGCCGAGGATGGCGATGAGGCCGGAGAGTCCGAGCAGCAGGAGTTCCAGGCTGGCTTCACCGTGCTCGGTATGGGGCAAAGTGGCGAAGACCGGTTCCAGCCAGGCAGTGAAGAGGTTGGGGAGGCCCAGCGCAGCCGGCAGGCCGAGGAATCCAGCAACGAGTGAGCCGGCCGCCAGGATCCAGAGCGGGCCGGTCATCCCCCGCGGTTGTTCGTGGGCATGCTCGTATAGGTGCTGGTTGCGCGGCTGGCCGTGGAAGGCGCGGTAGACGGCGCGGAAGCTGTAGAAGGCGGTCATCAAGGCAGTGGCCAGGCCGATGAGGTACAACGGCATCGAGTGCTCGAAGGCCGAGAACAGGATGGCGTCCTTCGACCAGAACCCGGCCAGGAGCGGGAATCCGGCCAGGGCGAGGGCGCCGATGAGGAATTGGAGGTAGGTCCGGGGCAGTTTGGCCTTCAATCCACCCATTTCGTCGATGTTGAGATGGCCGTGGAGGGCGTGCATGACCGAGCCGGCCGCCAGGAAGAGCAGGGCCTTGAAGAAGGCGTGTGTCATCAAGTGGAAGATGCCCGAGGCATAGGCGCCCACCCCAACGGCCAGGAACATGTAACCGAGCTGCGAGATGGTGGAATAGGCCAATATCCGTTTGAGGTCGGTCTGGACGATGGCGATGGTGGCGGCGAAGAAGGCGGTGAGGGCGCCGATCCAGGCGACGATCTCCATCGTGGTGGGGGCCAGTTGGAACAGCGGGTGCGAGCGGGCGATCATGTAGACGCCGGCCGTGACCATGGTGGCGGCATGGATGAGGGCGGAGACGGGGGTGGGGCCTTCCATCGCATCGGGCAACCACACAAAGAGCGGGATTTGGGCCGATTTGCCGGTGGCGGCCAGGAGCAGGAGCAGGGTGATGCCGACGAAGACGGGCGCGTTCAGGGCCGAGATGGTGGCCGTCTGGGCGAAGATGCCGGTGAAGGCCAGGCTGCCGGCTTGTTTGCCGAAGAGGCTGAACAGCCAGAAGACGGCCAGGGCGAGACCGAAGTCGCCGATGCGGTTGACGATGAAGGCTTTTTTGCCGGCGTCGGCGGCGGCGGGGCGATGAAACCAGAAGCTGATGAGCAGGTACGAGGCCAGGCCCACGCCCTCCCAACCCAAATAGAGGAGCACATAGTTGTTGGCCAGCACCAGCACCAGCATCAGCAGGATGAAGAGGTTGACGTAGGTGAAAAAGCGGGCATAGCGACGCTCGTCGAGTGGCTGATGCTCGTCGTCCAACTTCATGTAGCCGGCGGCATAGAGATGAATGACGAGGCCGACGCCGGTGACGACCAGAGCCATGATCGAGGAGAGTGGGTCGAGCAAGAGGGCGAAGTCCAGCCGCAGGTCGCCAATGTGAATCCACTGCCAGAAGAGGACTTCGAGGCTGCGTTCTTCGACCGGGCGCATGAACAGGCCGGCGAAGATGAGCACAGCCATGACGAAGGCGGCGGCCACGGCCAGGTTGGCGATGATGGCGGCGGCGCGCCGGCCCAGTCGCCGCCCGAAAAAGGCGTTGGTCAGCGCGCCCAGGGCGGGGAACAGGAGGATGAGGGCGGCGGAGATGCTCAGGTAGTCTTGCATGAGAAGGTCTCAGATCGCAGCAAAATCAGCCTTGCAGCAGGTTGATCTCATCGACATTGGTGGTGTCTTTGTGCCGGACGATGGCCATGACGATGGCCAGCCCCACCGCCACCTCGACCGCGGCCACCGCCATGACGATGAAGACGAAGACCTGGCCGGTGAGATTGCCCCAGCGTTGGGCCAGCGCCAGCAGCGTGAGGTTGACGCTGTTGAGCATCATCTCGACGCACATGAAGATGACGAGGGCGTTACGCCGCACCAGCACGCCCAGGGCGCCGATGGTGAAGATGATAGCAGCAAGGAGGAGGTAGTAGGTGGTGGGAACCATCATGGTCTCTCTTATACTCTCGTAGTGACGACTTTAGTCGTTCTCCTTAGTCGTTCTTCCTAAACCGCCGCGCCAACACCACCCCGCCCAACATACCAGCCAACAACAGGAGCGAGGCCAACTCGAACGGCAACAAATAGGTGGTGTACAGGGCCTGGCCGACCGCCTGGACGCTGCCATCTTGGGGAGCGCCGGCGATGGGTGTATCCGGAGGCAGGTTACGGGCCACCCCCAGCAGCATTGCCAGCAAGAACAGCGCTACTAAAAAGAGCGCCAGCCAGCGCATGGTTTGCCGCAGCCCGCTGCGAATGTCGCCGATGTCGGCGCCGATGAGCATGACGACAAACAAGAAGAGGACGACAATCGCCCCGGCATAGACCGTGACCTGCACCAGGCCCAGAAATTGCGCCCCCAGCAGGATGTACATCACGGCGAAGACGGCGAAGTTGAGGAGCAGGAAGAGGGCGCTGTGCACGGCGTTGCGGCTGATGATGACGCCGATGGCGCCGACCAGGGCGACGAGGGCAAGCAGGGCGAACAGCAGGAGGGTCATGGAGGAAGAGGGGGAGATTGGTTATTGGAGATTGGTTATTGGAGATTGGTTATTGGAGATTGGTTATTGGGGATTGGTTATTGGGGATTGGTTATTGGAGATTGGTCTTCACGTCTCACGTTTCACGTCTCACGTCTCACGTTTCACGCTTCACGTTTCACGGCTCAGTCGATGCGGATGATGGTGTTGGGGGCGGGCGGGTTCAGCAGGTCTTCTTTGACGAGGATGAAGTCGCGGCGGTTGTAGCTGGCCAGGTCGATGATGTGGCCGAGGACGACAGCCTCGACCGGACAGGCGGCCTCGCAATCGCCGCAAAAGATACAGCGCAGCAGATTGACTTCGTAGACGCTGGCGTGGCGTTCGCCGGGTGACACGGGGCTGGCCGGGTTGTTTTCGGCCGCCTCGACGTGAATGGCGCCGGTGGGGCAGGCGGCTTCGCACAGGCAGCAGCCGATACAGCGCTCCAGGCCGTTCTCGTATTTGCGCAGTTCGTGGCGCCCACGAAAGCGCGGATAGACGGCCATCGGCTCGTTGGGATACTCGACCGTGCTCGGCGGCTCGGTGAACATCGTCTTGAGCGTCAAGCCCATGGCTTTGGCGATCTCGCGACCGCCTTCGAATACGTCTGTTAGACCGGACATGGGGGTGGGGTGGGGTTCCGTGTTGCGTGTTTCGTGTTGCGTGGTGCGTTTTGGGCAACGTTCTTAAGGTGCGCCGCACTTCGAGCGACTTTACTCGCGAAGTGCGTCGCACCTCGAAGGTGCAAATCAACTGACAAAAACAACGATGACGGCCGTGATGACCAGGTAGGCGATAGAAATCGGGGTGAGGAATTTCCAGCAGAAGTGGAGGAGTTGGTCGTAGCGGATGCGCGGGAGGCTGGCGCGCACCCAGATGTAGAGGAACAGCAGGGCCATGATCTTGAGCACCAGCCAGCCGAAGCCGACGAGGGGGCCGTACCAGGTTCCGGGCGTGGCGAAGGGGCCGTGCCAGCCGCCAAAGAACAAGGTGGCCATGATGGCGCTGCCGTTGATCATGCCGATGTATTCGGCCATGAAGAAGAGGGCGAACTTGATGCCGCCATATTCGATCTGGAAGCCGGCTACCAGTTCGTTTTCGGTCTCAGGCAGGTCGAAGGGGCTGCGGTTGCTTTCGGCCAGCATGCAGATGAAGAAGATGGGGAAGGCCAGCCACAGCCAGAGCCACAACCACCAGGGGCGATCCTGGCCCAGCATTTCGGTCAGGTTCATGGTGCCCAGGTCGCGGCCGATGTTGGTGGTCAGGACGATGGAGACGAGCAGCAGACCGAGGGGCAGCTCGTAGCTGATCATCTGTGAAGCCGTGCGCAGCGCACCCAACAGCGAATAGTTGTTGTTACTGCTCCACCCGGCCAGGATGACGCCGTAGGTGGCGACGCTGGTGATGGCGGCAATGTAGAGCACGGCGACGTTGATTTCGGCGATATTGAGGCGGATCGTCTGGCCGAAGAGGGTGATGTCGGGGCCGATGGGGATGACGGCGAAGATGACCAGAGCCGGGATGAGGGCCAGGGCCGGGGCCAGCAGATACACCACCTTGTCCACATGGCTGGGGACGATCTCTTCCTTGAAGATGGCTTTGACGGCGTCGGCGATGGGCTGCAAGAGACCAAATGGCCCCGCTCGGTTGGGTCCCAAACGCGTGTGAAAGCGCGCCAACAGCTTGCGTTCGTAATAGGTCAGATACGCAAAGCCTGTGAGCAGGACGATGATGAGGATCAGGCTCTTGATGGCCGAGGCGATGACGATGTTCATCGGATGGGGGTGGAGATTGGTTATTAGAGATTGGTTATTGGAGATTGGTTATTGACCAATAACCAATCTCCAATCTCCAATTACTAATTACGCTTTATGAATCGAAACGTCTGTTCTTGGGCCAAAGCGGTCGAAAAGGCTGCCGACAGGGGCGGAGGCGAGGGAGTAGGGGATGAAGACCGTGCCCGGTTTGAGGCTGGGGTCGAGGTGGATGGCGATCTCGATGCCGCCGGCCGGGGAGCGGACGGCCGCCCGGTCGCCCTCGCTCAAGCCGAGTGCAGCGGCATCCGTGGGGTGCAGGCTGGCGGCCTTGACGCCAAGCCCGGCCATCTGCGGGGTGGCGGCGAAGACCGTGCCGTCGTCCCACAGTTGGTTGCCGGTGACGAGCGCCAAGGGGAAATCGGCGTCGGTCGGGTGAGGATCGATGCTCTCGCGAGACTGCAACCCGCTCTCCTCCGGCGTCCACGGCGCCTGCTGCCCCTGATCGCCCAGGCTTTCCCAAGTCATGCCCGCATACTGCGGCACGGCCTGCGCGATCTCAGCGAAGACCGCCTCGACCGAGGTCGTGTCCCAGGCGGCCGTCTGGCCGGCGGCATAGAGCCGGGCGATGTGCATGAGGATGTTCCAGTCGGCGACTGCTTTGCCCACGGGACGCACAGCCTGGGGCGCGGCCTGCACCCGGCGCTCGGTGTTGGTGAAGGTGCCGGCGCTTTCGGCATAGGAAGCGGCGGGCAACACCACATCGGCCAGCTTTGCCGTCTCGGTGAGGAAAAGGTCTTGCACGACCAGGAAATCGAGCGCCTTCAGGGCGACGGCGTCGGCAGGCTTCTCGCTGGCCGGGTCAGCGCCCATGATGTAAAGCGCCTTCAGGCTGCGATTTCGCGCCGCGGTCATCATGCCGCCAAAGCTCAGACCTGGTTCGGCGGGTAGCTTCGTCCGCCAAAGTGCCTCCAAGTGGGCGCGGGCTTCCGGGTCGGAGAGGGGCCGTCGTCCTGGCAAACGGTCGGGCAGCAGGCCGACATCGCCCGCGCCCTGGGCATTGGCCTGGCTGTGCAAGAAGCCCAACCGCTCGCCATGCCCGGCCGCCGCCGCCCAATTGCTGATGGCGGCCACAATGCCCCGGCTGCCATAGCCCCAGGCAAAGTCGGTCCCGTAGACGATGAAAGGTCGTTGGGCCTGAGCCAGAAGACGGGCGGCTTCGGCGATGGCGGCGGGGTCGAAGCCGGGTAGCTCGGCCTCGGCCAACCAGTCGGGGATGGCTTCGTCGCGCCCAGCCAGCGTCGCCCGCGTGAGGGCGTCGAACAGCGCCGCTTCCTGGCCGGGCGCGGGCTGGAGGAAGACGCCGGCGTAGCGGGTCAGTTCGATGGCGCGCGGGTGGACGACGACCACCTTCGCTCCCCCGCGCTTCGCCGCCCGCTTGAGGAAGGTGGCCAGTACCGGCGCTTCTTCCGAGGGGTCGCAGCCCATCAGCACGATGAGGTCGGCTTCTTTGGCCGCGGCCAGCGAGGGCAGACCGCCGGGAACGGCGTGCAAGGCTGCGCCTTCGCGGAAATCGAGGTTGTTCGTGCCCACCAGCGCCCGCATGAATTTGCCCAGCAGATAATTGGCTTCGTTCGCGACTTTGGCCGAGCCGATGGCGCCGACCGAGGCCGGCCCGTGTTTGTGGGCGATGCGTTTGAGTTCGGCGGCGATGCGCTGGATGGCTTCTTGCCAGCTCACCGGCTGCAACTTGCCGTCCACCCGCATCAGCGGCTGGGTCAGGCGGTCGGGATGGGAGGTGACGCCAGTGGCAAAGCGGCCTTTGTCGCAGATCCATTCGTCATTGACGGCCATATTTTCGCGGCCCACGTGCCGGCGCACCAGGTTGTCGCGCACGTCGATGCGCAGGTTGCAGCCCTGGGCGCAGTGCGTGCAGATGGAATCAGTGCGCTCAAGCTCCCAGGGGCGATAGCCGAAGCGCGCCACGCGGTTGGTGAGGGCGCCGACCGGACAGAGGTCGATGATCGAGCCGCTGGTGTAGGCGTCCAGCTCGGCGCCGGGGAATTTGTCGATGACGGTCTCGCCCCCGCGGTGGAAAAGCCCCAGCTGCGGTTTGTCCTCCCATTCTTGCAGATAGCGGATGCAGCGCCAGCAGACGATGCAGCGTTCCTGGTCGAGCAGAACCAGGTCGCTGAGAGGGTAGTTCTTAGCTTTGTGGGTCTTGACTTCCCAGAAATGCGATTTGCCCGGCCCGTGCTCCAGGGTGTGGTTTTGCAGCGGGCACTCGCCGCCCTTGTCGCAGATGGGGCAGTCGAGGGGGTGGTTGATCAGGATCAGTTCCAGCGTGCCCTGGCGGGCGTCGATGGCTTTGGGCGAGCTGTAATGATAGACGCCGCCCGGCGCCACCGGCGTGGTGCAGGCCGTGATCAGCGCCCGCCCGCGCGGGCCTTCGGCTTCGACCAGGCACATGCGGCAGGCGCCCAAGGGGTCGAGCTTGGGGTGCGAGCAGAAGACGGGGATATCGATGCCGGCGCGGGCCGCGGCCTCGGTCAGCAACTCGCCTTTCTGGGCCTGGATTTCTTTGCCGTCGATGGTGATGGTGATCGGCTGCGAGGGATCGGTCATGGAACTGGGAAACGGTGGGCGGTGAAATGATCAGGCTGCTACACGCGTGCGCTTGAGGAGTGCGAGCTGATTCTTGATGAGATCGCTGGCTAGATGACTGGCTGTCATGCCTTGCCCTTTGGCCCGTTCGCGTAGTTCATCAGCCAAAGATGCGTCGATCTCGATTTCGTAGTAACGACCACGAAATTCACTCACAATTTCGACAGGCTGGGACATATCCAGATAATCGGTTGTATCGTGTTTATCCCAAAATTCAGCAGCTTCCTCGTAGCTGCTGAATTCATCAGGGAGTTCATCTCGTTCTTTCATAATATCTTCTTTCTGCTTGAGTCATGTCACGCGCCGAAATTGGCATGGCATTTCCGCCAGGTTTCAGTCTGCGTGCTCTACTCATCCAACACATTCGCCAGACTCTGCCCCACATAAGGACGGTAGATCGGGCGGGCGGGGATGGCGGGTTTGTTCTCGCCGGGGTTGGTGTCGAGGATGTAATCTTCGAATTCCTCGCGGAAGTGGCGCAACATGCTCTGCAGGCCCCACACCGCCGCCGGGCCAAAAGGACAGAATGATTGCTGATCGACATACTTCGTGATCCGCTCCATGCGGTCGAGGTCGGCCAGGGCGCCGCCGCCCTGTTCGATGCGGAGCAGTGTCTTCTCCATCCAGCCCGTGCCCTCGCGACAGGGCGTGCACTTGCCGCACGATTCCTCGCGATAGAAGGCCAGCGTGCGCCGGGCCACCGGCAACATGCTCTGGCCCTCGCAGATGACGATGATCCCGCCCGACCCCAGCAGCGACCCCGCCGCCTGGATCGACTCGAAATCGATGCCGGCGTCCAGCTTGTCGGCCTTGATCTGCGGCATCGAGAGGCCGCCGGGGATGATGCTCTTGATCGGGCGGTCGTCGAGCGTGCCGCCGGCGTAGTCGTAGATCAGTTGGCGCAGGGTGGCGCCGTAGGGGATTTCGTACACCCCCGGCTTTTTCACCTGCCCGCTCAGGCACACAAGCTGGAAACCGGGGCTTTTTTCGGTGCCCCACTGCCGGTACCAGTCGGCGCCGTGCTCGATCACATGCCGCACATGCGAGATGGTCTCGACATTGTTGACGATGGTTGGTTTGGCATACAACCCGGCCACAGCCGGGAAGGGCGGCTTGAGGCGGGGATGGCCGCGATGGCCTTCGAGAGAGGTCAGCAGGGCGGTCTCCTCTCCGCAGATGTAGGCCCCGGCGCCGGGGTGGACGATGATTTCCAGGTCGAAGTCCGTGCCGAAGATGCCCTGGCCCAGGAAGCCGCGCGCCTTCGCCTCGGCGATGGCCCCCTCCAGCCGCTGCTTGCCAAACATGTATTCCCCGCGAATATAGATGAAGGCATGGTGAGCCTGGATGGCCCAGGCCGCGCAGATGATGCCCTCGAGCAGTTGGTGCGGGTCGTATTCGATGATCAGCCGGTCCTTGAAAGTGCCCGGCTCGGATTCGTCGGCGTTGACCACCAGGTAGCGCGGGAACACGTCTTTGGGGAGGAAGCCCCACTTCACCCCGGCAGGGAAGCCCGCGCCCCCGCGCCCGCGCACCCCGGCCTTCTTCACCTCCTCGACCACGGCCCCCGGCTCCATCCCCACCGCCTTGCGCGCCGCCTGGTAGCCGCCGTCGGCCAGGTACGATGCGAGGGTATGGCTGTTGGGCTTGTCGATGCGGGCGAGGAGGAAGTTGGTTTCGGGGTGATGGTCGTGGTGGTAGGGGCCGGCCGGGTGGCGCTCCATCGAAGAAGGACGACTAAAGTCGTCACTACGGCCGGTTGCCATCGTAGTAACGACTTTAGTCGTTTCTCCTTCATGCGAGGAAGGACGATTAAAGTCGTCACTACGGCCGGTTGCCATCGTAGCAACGACTTTAGTCGTTTCTCCTTCATGCGAGGAAGGACGACTAAAGTCGTCACTACGATCGTATGCGCGGAGTTCGTCCAACATAGCGTCGGCCGTTTCCGGCGTCAGGTTCTCGTAGTAGCGGCCCCAGTTCGACTGCTCCCGCCGCACGAACAGCATCGGGGCCGTGGCGCAGGCGCCCAGGCATTCCATGTGATCCAGCCGGAAGACGCCATCGGCCGTTGTCTGGCCGAATTCCACCCCCAACCGTTGCTTCAGGTGCTCGGCCAGCCCCTCGGCCCCGCGCAACATGCAAGGCACGTTCGTGCATACTTCCAGATGGAATTTGCCGTGCGGCTCCTTATAAAGCATGTTGTAGAAGCCGGCGATGGCATAGACCTCCATCGGCTCGATCCCGAACAAGTCCGCCACCTCGTCCAGGGCCTCGTTCGGCAGCCAGCCGATTTCCTGCTGGGCGACATAGAGGGCGGGGACGATGGCCGAGCGGGCGCGGGGGTAGCGGGCCATCAGGGTTTGGATTTCGGTGCGGGCGGCGGTGGAAAGCATGGTTAGGGGTTATTGGTTATTAGGTATTGGTTATTAGAGATTAGAGATTGGAGATTGGCCAATAACCAATTACCAATAACCAATCTCCAATAACCATCATCTATCGACATCGCCCAGAACGATGTCAATGGAGCCGATGATCGTGACGAGATCGGAGAAAAGATGGCCTTTGGACATCAATTCGATGGATTGGAGGTTGACAAAGCTGGGGGTGCGGACGCGACAACGGTAGGGATGGGCCGAACCGTCCGAGATCAGGTAGACGCCCATCTCGCCTTTCGAGGCTTCGATGCCGTGATAGGCTTCGCCCACAGGCGGCCGGAAGCCCTCGGTGAAGAGCTTGAAGTGGTGAATGACGGCTTCCATGCTCTGGTCGAGCAGTTCGCGCTTGGGCGGGGCGATCTTGGGGTCGTCGATCAGGAAGTCGCCGTCGGGCAGGGCGTCCAACGCCTGCCGGACGATGCGCACCGACTGGCGCATCTCTTCCAGGCGCACGAAATAGCGGGCGTAGCTGTCGCCCTGGGGATAGCAGGGGATCTCGAAATCGTAGTGGTCGTAATTGCAGTAGGGCTGGGTCTTGCGCAGGTCGTATTTCACGCCGCTGCCGCGCAGCATGGGGCCGGTGATGCCCATGGCGATGCAGGTTTCGGCGCTGAGCACGCCGATCCCCTCCAGGCGGCGACGGAAAACGGGGTTGTCGGTCAGCATGCGTTCGTATTCGCCGAAACGGGCGGGCAGCCGGCCCAACAAATCGCGCACTTTTGGCTCGAAGGCGGGTGGCAAATCCCAGTTCACGCCGCCCACGCGCAGATAGGAGGTGGTCAGCCGGGCGCCGCACACCATCTCGAAGAGGTCGAGGATTTCCTCGCGCTCGCGGAAGGCGTACATCAGCAACGACATACCCGTGCCGCCCACGTCCAACACATGCGTGGCCAGCCAGACCAGATGGCTGGCGATGCGCTGGAGTTCGCAGATGATGACGCGGATGGCCTGGCCTCGCGGCGGCGCCTCGATCCCCATCAGCTTCTCCACCGCCAGACAGTAGGCCAGGTTGTTCTGCATGGCCGAGACATAGTCCATGCGGTCGGTGTAGTAGACGAAATCCTTGTAGCGGATGTTCTCGCCCTGTTTCTCGAAGCCGCTGTGCAAATAGCCGATGTCGGGCTGGACGGCGATGATGCGCTCGCCGTCGAGTTCGACGATGAGGCGGAGGACGCCGTGGGTGGCGGGATGCTGCGGCCCCATGTTCACCACCATGTGTTTGCTATCCATCCGCCCCGGAACTGGCTCCGGCTGCTGGTTGGTCTGCATGATCTGCTTGCCCAGATGGGCGAATTCTTCGTCCTCCCAGGTCATGCTGAAGGGGACGCGCTCGCCGCCCAGAGGCTGGTCTTTGCGCAGGGGATGGGTGAGCCAGTCATCGGGCATGAGGATGCGGCGCAGGTCGGGATGGCCTTCGTAGCGCACCCCAAAAAGGTCATAAGCCTCGCGTTCGTGCCAGTTGGCGGTGGGCCACAGGCTGGCGACGCTGGGCGCGACCGGCTGATCGCCGCCAGGCAGCGGCGCCTTTAGTTGCAGCAAGGCGCCGCCGTTGGCGATGGAACGCAGTTGGTAGATGCCGTGGAAGCGGGCGCCGTGCTGCTCCCCGCCCAGCTTCAGCGTATCGACCACCGTCAGGTCGCTGAGCAGGTCGTAGCGCAGGTCGGGCGCGTCGCGCAGGAAGCGCCCCACCTCCAGCAGCCGGCCGGCCGGGAGGGTGACGATGGGCGTGCGGCGATGGACGGCGCTGGCGAGGACGACGTCGGGGAAGGTGACGCTAAAGATAGCTCCAAAATCTATCATAAGCTAACTATCTGAGCATAATTGGCAAGTGATGCAAATATGATCGCAATTTGACGGCATCCGCAAGAATCAGGCGTGTACCAGCTGATTCACCCGTAACGGAAGATAGAGCGATTTGAATGTTTTGTGGGTTCAGGTTCAATGAATCAAAATAGACCCATGTGTTCTGGGGGGTGATTTCCTGATCTAGGGCATAGCTTCGCCAACCTGTAGTGGTGTGAATTGAGTATTGCGCCTGTCGTATCCTTGGAGTTGACACACCTGTCGGTTGTTCGGGTACAAAGGCATAGACTCGATAGATACCTGGCCGAATACGGTTGTTGATCCAAATAGCCTGTGAACTGCTATCAGCGGAGTTGGTTCGATAATAAGCATGATACCCATTGCCTCTGTTACTGATTTGCCAAGAACCGTATATTGTAGAACCTTCGCCTGCATCTTCGATAATCGTATCGGCGCACGAAATTGGATCCGGAGCAAAACTGCGCCAGAGGCAACTAGCCGTATGTCTGTATCCTGGAGCAGGTTGAGTCGACAAAGGATCTGCATACGTGCCGCGCCATCCAAATGGATCGGTAGCAAATTGCTCCGAATCAGTGGATGTGAATCCACGATAAACACCAAAGTGAAAATGAGGCTGCGTAGTTCCCGAGCTTCCGCTCCAACCGATCAAGTCCCCGCTTGCTACGCGCTGATTGACAATAACGTTGAAACTGTTGAGATGGGCATAGAGCGTATAGTAGCCGTTTTCATGATCTACTATGAGCCTACGACCATAACCTGTGGTTGAATCAATTCTGACGCGCACTACACCTCTTGCTGCTGCGAGTATGGGTGTCCCGGTGGTCATCGACCAATCATAACCAGGATGACCTGTGTAGCAATGGGGAGAACAGTCGGTTACCGCTTCGCCGGTATATATCGTTATTTGGTTATCGTTTCCGTAATTCGGATAGTGATGGTCGAAGAACGCAGTCAGACGATAGGTGCCGTCATAAGGTGGTTGCAACCAAGCTCCATCTGCCCAAACGATATTGATCTGGCAGATGTCACTGAGTAATAATACAATCAAGGAAGTTACCACCAGAACACGTACTAAAGCGTTCTGACCAATCAAAAGGTACTCGTTACTCATGGCAACCACACACTTGGCGCGTTTAGAAGGGTGGGTCCAGCGATTGGATGCAGCTTTGAATCTGTCAGGCTCATCATCCAGACTTCGCCATGGTCTCCCATAGCCACAGTAGCGACTAAATGCTGACCGTCGGGCGACCACCCGATATGCGAGAATCGTTGTTCACCAGACTGGGTGAGTTGCTGGGCCGTCTTTGTTTCAAGATCGAACAAGTAAATACTGTTGGTTTCCTCCTTGCCACTCTGCGCTTTCTCCACCTTCAACGCCGCCACATAGCGACCATGTGGCGACCAAACTGCCCGATGAGAGTATTCTACAGCCTCGCCGAGTAGCCCTAACATTCTGCTTTCGCCGCTGTTCAAGTCCGTTGTCCAAAGTTGTATTTGCGAATTTGCAAGATTCGACGGAGATGGCGCTGTGTCGCCTATAACGTTGGCAATCCATATGATATCTCCTCCATCTGGCGACCACTGCAGGCTGTGTTCGGCGACATGGGTTCCGCCTGGAATCTGAGTAACGATACTGCGTTCGCTATCTTCACCTTTTCGCAGGCCGATTTCGGTCATCTCGATATCACGAACGCCATAAGCGGCCGGATAAACAACAGCATCGGCAAGGTAGTTGCCATCAGGAGAGTAAGCCGCCGCCCTGAGCAGGCTATCGCCAAAGTCAGATTGGGGAAATTTGATCGGTTGATAGCGATCTGATTCGACGTCGACCAGCCACGGATCCGAGGTAAAGAGCTGGTCAAATTGGACCAATACATGTTGACTGTCCGACATCCAACTCAGAAAACGAGCATCGGATCGATTCGCTACGATCGGTCGGGATGTCTCGGCGTCGAGATCGACAAGAACCGAACCAAGTGACTCGCCACTTGCCAGATCAACAGCCAGCAGACGATGGTTGGGGGATGGATGGAGATCGGTTGCACTCGGACCTGGTAACTCTGACTGTAAACCAATATCGATCATCCGTTCATCATGTCCCCAACGTTGTCCTTCTTTGTCAAGGTTCACTAGCGCCAATTGTGGTGTGATATTCTGAGCGGGCCAATATACGTACCAAAGGGCTTGCAGGTGTTCCGGCGGTATTCCGGAAGGCATAGGAGCGAAGGCAGGCGTGGCAAAAGGTAGTGGAGTTGCCTGAGGCGTCGGCGTTTGCGGCGTCACCTCAGGCGGCCATGGTTCACCAGTCGGCCAGCCGGGTGGTGGCGCAACTGTCGCCGCAGCTGTTGCAGTCGGACGAAGCGTAACAGGTACTGGGGTTGCCTTGGCAGTAGGCGTCCTTTGTGGCGATTGGAATACTCCGGATGTCAACGTTGGCCCGTTTGGGAGTATTGCTTCCTCGGACAGAAGGCCGCGTAACAGCAACAGAATGCCCCCAGTCACGATCAACAGGGTAGCAATCATCACGAAGCTTCGTAGCTGGGCTAGCGACTTCATCATAGTTGCTCTGTGGAGCTATTGGAACATGAATCGCTCATATATCGAGCCAAGTGTGCATAGCTAATTCAAGGCAGCGGCGGCAAATCGGAACCTTCGGGCAGCATCGCCACCGCCGGCGTGATCGTGTGATCGGTCAGCTTCTCTTTGTCGATCTTGGCCTGCAACTGCGTCAGGGCAAAGAGCAGGGCCTCGGGCCGGGGCGGGCAGCCGGGCACATAGACATCGACCGGGATGATCTTGTCTACGCCCTGGACGATGGCGTAGTTGTTGAACGGCCCCCCGGCGCTGGCGCAGATGCCCATGGCGATGACCCATTTCGGCTCGGCCATCTGGTCATACAGCCGCTTGATCACCGGCGCCATCTTGTTGCTCACCCGGCCGGCCACGATCATCAGGTCGGCCTGGCGAGGCGAGGCGCGGAACAACTCCGAGCCAAAACGGGCGATGTCGTGCCGCGCCGTGCCGGTGGTGATCATCTCGATGGCGCAGCAGGCCAGGCCAAAGAGCAACGGCCAGACGGAGTTCTTGCGACTCCAGTTGACCATGTATTCGAGCGACGTGGTGACGACGCCGGCGTTGGAAAGATGTTGTTCGAGGCCCATGGTGGTTGGAGAGGGGGGATTGGAGATTGGAGAGTGGCGATTGAGTATTTCGTATTGCGTATTTCGTATGATTGGCTGCAACGTTTTACGCAACACGCAACACGCAACACGTACTACGCATTACCCTCAATCCCACTCAAAAGCTCCTTTTTTCCAGACATAGAAGTAACCAATCAACAGAATCCCCAGGAAGATGGCCATTTCGATCAGGCCGAAGAGCTTGAGCTTGTTGAGGATCACGGCCCACGGATAGAAAAAGATGACCTCGACATCGAAGATGATGAAGAGCATGGCCACCATGTAATACTGCACCGGAAAGCGCCGCCAGGCCCCGGCGAAGGGGATCATGCCCGACTCGATCGGCTCCTGCTTCATCTTGTTGGGGTTGCGCGGGCCGAGCACCGACGGCAGGATGATGGCGATGGCGGCGAAAGCGCCGGCAATCACGAAAAGGACGAGGAGGGGCAGGTAGTCAGAGGTCATGGTGCAACCGTCGAACGAGGGAAGCGCGCTCTTGTGCGATTTGGTGCGTAGCTGTGCATTCTATCACGAACGTTTTTTGAGCGTCAATTCGCTGCCGAAGCCGCCCGATGGCTGCGGGGGGCGCAACCGCTGGCGCGGGTTCAGGGCGTTACCACCACCGTGCCCTTCATCCCCGAATCATAATGGACGCCGCTGAGCAAGAAGCAGCCCATCTCCCATTCCCCGGCCATCTTCTCGACGACGGTGAAGACCATGGTTGCCTCTTTGCCCGGCGCCACCACCACCATGTGGCCCTCGTGCTCGTGCGTGTGGCTCATTTCGCCGCCGATGACCTTCGGCTCGACCCCGGCCGAACTGAACATGTCGGCGTGGAAGCCGTTGGGCCGGCCGTTTTCGGTCATCACCTCGCGCCCGAACATGACCTCGTGTTCCAACTGGCCTTTGTTCACCAGCTTCAGCGTGACCACATCGCCCACGCGCAGGTCGAGCGACGAAGGGCTGAAGGCGTATTCGGTCAGTTCGATGGTGCGGTTGATGGCCCTGCCTTCGGGTTTGGCCCCACCGCAGGCCGCCAGCAGCAGGAGCAATACGAATAGAGCAAGGCAAGACAGAGTGCGTTTCATAGCTGTTGTTCCTTGTGTGATGGAATGACGCCCGGTTGGGGTCGCTCCGCAAGCTCTATTGTGAAACAGAAAACGAACCCGATACAAATCAGACCGGCAGGCCTGCGACATCTTCCGGCCGATCGACATCGGCGAGAACCTCCGGGCCGGCCTCCAACCAGGCGATCTGGCCCTGATAGCGCTCGAATATGGCCCGGCCGCCCGCATCACCGCCGACCGCCAGCAAATCGGGAAAGCAGCGCCGGTCGAACAAGACCGGATTGCCGCGCCGGCCCTGGTGGCGGGGGGCGACGATGGCGGGACGAGAACGGCGGTGGGCGGCGATGAGCTGGCGCAGCAGGGCCGGGGGCAGGGTGGGCTGGTCGCCCAGGACGAACAGCGCCGCCTGTGTTTCGGGCCGGCACGCTCGCAGCCCGGCCTGCATGCTGGTGCTCTGGCCCTGCTCCCAGACCGGATTCGCGACCAGTTCGACCGGCAGTCCGGCCAATTCGGGGGCAATCCGCTCGGCTGCTGCGCCCAAAACGACGATGACCTGCTGGCAAGGCGCGGCCAGGGCTTGCAAGACGACGTGCCGCAACAACGGTTGCCCGCCCCAATCCAGCAGTTGTTTGGGCGAACCGAAGCGTGACGAGCCGCCCGCCGCCAGGACGATGACGGCGATCTTGCCGAAACTGGCCAGCACGGGCGGGTCGTGCGCCGTCTGGCCGAGCATGACCGAGGCAATGCCAGGCGCGGCGGCGAGGCGGGGGGGGAGGGGGTGGAGATTAGAGATTGGAGATTGGTTATTGGAGTCAATCTCCAATAACCAATCTCCAATCTCCAATCCCTCACAACCATTCAACAGCAAATGCCTCTCTGCCCCATCCGGGGCGCCGCGGGCGGGGCCGGCGGGATGGAGGAGGAGCCGGGCCAGGGCGGCGGGGGTGATGCGGTCGCCCTCGCCCAGGCCGGTCAGCCGGGCGACGAGTTCGGGGCGATGGGCGCCGGCGGGGCCGAGGGGCTGGCCGAGGGCGGCGAGATGGGCGAGGGTGACGACATGGGTGGCTCCCGGCGGGATGACAGGTTCATCCGGCGCGGGTGCTTTGATCGGCAAGCCGCGGCTGCCATCGGCTTCGACCAGGACGACATCAGTCTGCGCCCGGAACTCGGTGATGCGGTCGGGCGGAAAGCCGAGGGCCTTGTGCTGGGCCGGGTCGAGGGCGCGTACGGCCAGGAGGAAGGGCGAGCGGACGAGGGCGGCGTCGATTTCGGCGGGGGCAGGATCGACAAGAAAGCTGGGGAACAGTTCGAGCTGGTCGAGGCCGAGCCGGGTGGTGGTCGTCGCCAGCACGCGCAGCCCCTGCCCGGCCAGTTCTCGCCCCAGCCGCAGCATGGCCGTGGTTTTGCCGCCGGCGCCAGTGAAGGCGATGAGGGCGCCGGGATGCAGGCGCAAGGCGTGGGCGAGGTTCATAACCGCCTAACCCACAGTTTCGTCGTAACAGACCCACTCCACCACATTGCCGTCGGGGTCGTTGATGTAGAGGGAGCGCCAATGCACCCAGGCATGTTCGGACGTCCGTACCTCTTGCCCCAACCCGATCAGTCGCGCCCGCTCGGCCTCGAAGTCAGCCAGGTCGATGGTGAAGGCCAGGTGGTGGAGCGTGGTTTGGCGCACATCCGCTGCTTCCCATTGTTGGCGGGCGGCGTTGCCGGGTCGTTTCTCGTCGAAGAGAGCCAGGGCAATTGTGTGCCCACCATAGCCGGGGGCGATGCGGAAGAAGGCGATGTCCTCCCAGCGGGCCATTGGCTCCAGGCCGACGATGTGGGCATAGAACTCCCACATTGCTTCCAGGCGGCCGGTTCGCAGGGCAATTTCACCCAGGGCTTTGATTGGGCGGGTCATGGCGAGGCGTCTCTGTGAAGGGTGACTCCTACTGATCCCAGCCCTGGCGCTGCAACAACAGCCTGATCTCATCTTCGAGCGCCGCGAACGCGGGCAGCCCGCGCAAAGGTGCGAAGTCAGAGATGAAATCGGGCAGGCGTTGCGCGCGCTGGCTTGGCGAAAAGCTCCGCAAGCGACGGCCGGTTAATCCACTGGCGAGGCGCAACCGTTCGTGTAGCTCTGTCTTGGGGTCGGGTAGCAACTCTAAATCCTTCAGGGCTGGCAGATCCAATGATTTTGGGTAGGTGCGGTTGCCGGAGGCGAATTTGATAGCGGCTTCATCGAACAGGAGCCAGGCTTCTTGCATACGGACTGGGACGACGCAGATCGCGAGCGGCAGATGGTGGTCGAGTTTGGTCAGGCTCAGGGCTGTTTCGATTTCCTGCACCCGCTTTTCTCGCCGCTCTCGTTCAGCATCGCGGTGGACGAAAAGCAGTTCGCAAGGGTAAAGTACGATACTTTGACGAATTTTGTCGGCCAGAGTTGGCTTGGTCCGCCAGCGTAGTTGTCGCAGATCGGCCCACTCCATCTGGATCGGCTGCCGAAGGCCATTCTGTCTCAGCAGCCAGGTGAGAATGGGGAGGAGTGCAGCGTCTGAGCTACCATCCGAGACCAGGGTGCAGCGTAGAGGCTTCACAATGCAGGAGCAATGCCGGGCAAGTAGGGCTGGAAGTCAAGGCGATCGATCAACCGGCGATAGCCGCGAGTTTCCTTCCACGGCTGCTCGTCGGTGACAGACGATGTTGGATTCAGGTAGGCTAACAGCTTGCCTCTGGCAACAGGAGGCGTATCGGGATCAGCCTCGCCCCGCCATGTATCGGGGAGCCAGTGAAAGGAAGCGACCTTCATGGTTTGGTTCCGAACGATGGTCTCGCGGAGTTCAGCAATCAACAGGCTGTCATCCGGCGCCAGGTTCACTACCGAGGGCGAGTGGGTGTTGACGATGATCTGCCGCAGAGGGTTGTGCGCCCCGATCGACTCATCGGCATCGACGGCGATGTCCTGCAGAAGGCGTAACATTGCTTCGACACGAGCGGGATGAATGCCATTCTCCGGTTCTTCCAGGCAGATCACCCCTACTTCAGTCGGATCAAGGTCGAGCACAGCCAGAGCAATGAAACGGAGCGTGCCATCAGACAAAGAGCGCGCTGGCAGAGATGTGCCGCCATGGTCCATGAGTTCGAGTGTGAGCAATTGGCGACGTTCGTCGCGATCCAACCGGATCGCGCGCACGTTATCGATCAGGTCGGAAAGGCGCAAAGCCAGCTGATCGAGGACAAGAGGAGGAAACATGGCGCCGGAAACGCCATCGCCATTTCGGGCGCTGCGGGCAAGAAAGTCCAACGTCGCCGGGATATGCGAGCCGTCGATGCCCAGTCCAGGTGGATCAGTGAAGCTATCGGGTTCGCGCAAGGCCGAGGGCTCGAGCTGTAGCAGTCGCCAGGACTGCAATTCCCGTTTGACCAGGAGGGCTGTAGGACTCTCGGCTGCGTTCACAGACGATAGCACCGTGCGCGGCAAATTAGCCGCCAGGTATTCTCGCGGGCGACCTTGCGTCCCTTCTTGATGAAGTTTGATCAGCCGCCTTCCATCTTTATCACCGGTCGAGATGAATTCACCAACACGGCGACCCGTGACCACCGACTTTCGCCATGCCAGCTTGTGCGGGAATTGCAGGTGCTTGTGAGCCTCGCCTGCATTGATGTGCGTCAGCTCTTCATGGAGTAACTCCAGAGACCCCAGGCTTGGTAGATTCTCGTCGGTTCGATAACCCAAGCGAAGCCGGTAGCGCACAAAAGTGATCGACGCCCTTGCTTCCTGACCTAGGTCATCCACGCCAGCCCCTGGAATGAGCATCTCCGCCTCGAATGACATCTCCTGCGTGTGCGCGCCGCCTGCGCGCAAGAACAGATTGCGCACGTCTGCCGTACGTCCCCCTTCCGACCGCACGGAAAGTGCGGCATTCAGGAGTGTATCGCTGGCCAGATGGCTTAGAAACTGGATCGCATCGAACAGGTTCGATTTGCCGGTGGCATTAGCTCCAGCAATACAGGTAAATGGCCCCAATCGAACATCGACATCGACCAGGTTCTTGAAACCGGACACTTTGAGGCGGGTAAGCATGTCATTCTCCTGTGATCTGCCGTCTGATGCAGGTTGATGCGCAAGAGATCATACTACTACAGGCTGGCGCGGTCAACAGGTGGCGATTTGCCCCATTCTGGCGCCATTGTCTCAAGGATGGCGTTGTCGCCGGCCAGGCGTCGGGCCGCATTGGCCGCGGCCTGATGTTTATGCCTGTCTCTCCCCGGTCGCAAAACGCCCCGGAAAACCGCTGATGCGGGCGCGCACCACCTCGACGCCCTGGCTGTTGGTGCAGCGCCCGGCCAACCGCACCCACCCCCGGCCTTCGTCAACCTCCACCACCTCGGCCTCGGCCGTGATCGTATCGCCGACATAGACCGGAGCCAGAAACTCGGCCTGCATCTCGGTGGCCAGAAAGGCCCACAACCCACCCAGGTGCGTCAGCAGGCTGAATGTCAGCAACCCCGGCGCGATCCGCCGGCCAAAAGGCGTCGCCTGGACGAAGCTATCATCGGTGTGATAGGGGTTCACATCCCAGGTGGCGCCGATGAAGAGGGCGACGTCGCCTTCGGTCAGGGTGCGGGTAAAGGCGGCTTTGGCGCCAACGACGGGCGCTTCGGGGATGCGGCGGGGCAGGGGGGGTGGCTTCATGGCAAGGTCAGCGTCCGCGACATGATATGCAGATCATCGCGCCGCGTCCAGCCGATCTCCTCCCAAAACGCTTGCGCCGATGTGTTGCGCCGGTAGACGAAGAGATGGCACTTATCGATCCCCTCCTGGCGCAGCCCTGCCAGGCACTGCTCGACCAGCATCCCGCCCACCCCCTGCCGCCGGTGCGACTCGGCCACGGCCAGGTGGTGGATGAAGCCCCGCCGGCCGTCGTGCCCGCACAACACCGCCCCCACCAGCAGCTCACCCTCCCAGGCCGTGAAGCTGAGACCGGGGTTCCGCTCCAAATAGCGGGCGATGGCCGTCCGCTCGTCTGCCGCACTCAGCCCCACCCCCTCGGCAGCCTGCCAAAGGGAAAGAATGGTGTCGTAGTCCTGGATGGACATGAGACGGAAAGAAATGTGCAAAGCGATCATCGCCAGTGTTCACCGTAGAGGTGCGACGCACTTCGAGCGCGTCAATGACTCGGGTTTCAGCACAATGCAGGTCATGAAGTCGCACCTGAACTGATACCGATCAGGCTAAGTCAACAACCGTGCCATCTGCTCAAGATCGCCATAATCATAAGGAGGTCGTCGTCGCACAGCGAGAACTTCCACTGCTTTGTCCACTTCGTACACCAGATAGATCACGCGCCACCGCCCAAGACTGAGTCGTCGCCATTCACGCGCCCCGTTCACCCTCCTCAAAGCCTTGCTCGTCGATGGTCTGGGATCATCAGCCAAATCGTCGATCGCTCTACGGATGACCTGACGCACATTCCCAGGTAGTTGTTTGAGTTCTGCAAGGGCAGAAGTCCAAACATAGAGGGTGTACGATCTCACACCAAGTCCTTTTGCACATCATCCCAACGCAGAAAACCAGCCTGCGCTCGATCTCCGTTCGCGGCCTCCAAAGCCGCCAGGGCCTCATGAATGATACCCAGATCTTCGACCGTTTCGAGCCATTCCAGCATCATTTCCCAGTCTTCCATTTCGACTAAGGCATAGCGCTTCTGTTGGAGAGAAACGTATTGAACTGATTGTAGTGCTTCGAGTCCGCTCATCTAAGCTGTCTCCTGATGAAGTCAGTTGTGAGTGTACCGCAAGCTAACCCAGGCTGCAACCCTACCACTCACCGGGTCGCCTGTTCAGCCACGCCAGCACCGCCGCCAGGATGGCGCCGCCAATGGCGAGCGATTTGTCGCTGATGGTGTAGATAGCATCCGGGTCGGGGCGGGGGTCGATGTCGCCCAGCTTGACGCCGGGTTCCACCGCCAGGCCGGGATGCAACAGGCCGCGGACGATGCCAGCCAGAGGAGATGCCACCGCCTGGCTGGCTCCATCCGCCTCGATGCTCCCCACCACCTGCCCCGCCTCGACGCGCTCGCCAAACTCGACCAGGGGCCGCCAGATGCCGGCGATGGGTGCGCGTAGCAATCGCTCCGGCCCGAAACCGCCGATCTCGCCCGGAATGCCCGTATCGGCTTCGGTCGCACCCTGCCACAGCACCCGCCCCAGACGATGCCCCCGCTTCGTCTCGATGGCGGCGTGGCAGTTCCGCCCGGCCTCGAAGCCCGGCCCCAGGCCGATGACGAGCGGGGCCTGGTCGCGACGGGCGGCATCGGCGCGTTTGAGCAGGCGGGCGTCCACCAGAACGACCGGGCGGAGGAGGGGGATGACCTCATCGCGCGGGTCGGGCAGGATGGGGAGGTCCCCGCGGCAGGCCATCGCCAGGGCGGCGGCCGGGTCATCCACCCGAACGGCCGTCATCCCCTCGACCGTGTGCGCCCCTGCATAGACGGCCTGGGCGAAGGCGACGGTGCGGCGCACGGCCAGCGGTTGGGGCGTCTCGGCGGCAATGAGCGGGAACCCGGCCTGATGAAGCCGGTAGATGGCGCCGGTGGCCAGGTCGCCGGCCCCACGCACAAGGACAAGCGTTTCAGCGAAAAGCATGGCCGTTCACCCTATCAGCTCCCGGTCTCAGGCCTCGACCCCGCCCTGAACGCGCTTGAACGCCTGCGCCTGCGACCGGCTGCGCGCTTGCTCCATCTCCGCCAATGTCGGCGGATGCTCTGGCCATTCACCTGCCCCCTGCAAGCTGTGGACGGCGCGCCTGACCCAGGCCTTCAGGCGCGCCAGGTCGACGCCCTCGTCGCCGTTCGCTGACGAGCTATCGAGATAGGACTGCACCGAGGCCAGACTGCTGACGAACAACGAGAAAGGATCGACCGTCACCAGATTCGCCAGCCATTCGGCATCGTTGCCATCACGCCATTCAGCCCGCAACACGCCGGCTACGGCTTCGAGGGTGTCCACGAAAACGCGTTCGACATCGAAACTATCCGGGTCCAGCTCGAAAATGGGGGCGTTGGACTCGAAACTGCAAAACGTCCGCTCCTCCTGGCGCACGGCCATCAGCTTGCCGCCAAAGCTGAAGCCTTCCAGCGCATGGCCGCGAAAATCAAACAGCCAGAAGCGCCCCACCGCCACCCGATAGTGTCGCTCTGGCAATTCGGGGTTGTGCACCACGGCGAGTGTTGCCGGCGTCTCCAAGCCAGAATCGAGCACGCGCAGATGAAGCCCGGCCGTATCGAAGACGCGTCCTGTGGGCGCTGACCGCAGAAAAACATCCAGTTTGCTGTGGCCAATGGCCGGGCGATAGAGTGAGGGATAGAAAAGATAGCCAGCCTCGGCGTTCATCGTCCCGCCCCTTCTGGCGCCAACCGCAGCGCCACCCGTTCCGGCGTCAGCGGCAAATCGTGGAACCAGGCGCCCGTAGCGGCGTGGACGGCGGCAGCGATGGCGGGCGCCGTAGGGATGAACGGCATCTCGGCCATCCCCCGCGCCCCCAACGGCCCCTGCGGGTCGGGGTGCTCCAGGATGATCGAGTGTACCTCGGTCGGGACATCGAGCACGGTTGGGATGAGATAGGTGCTGAGTTGGTCGGTCAGCACCCGGCCCTGCCGTTGTTTGAACTCCTCCAGCGTCGTCCAGCCCACGCTCTGGGCGACGGCGCCCTCGATCTGCCCCTCCACCAGCTGCGGATTGATGGCGTAGCCGACATCATTGACCGACCACAGCCGCAGCACATGGATATGGCCGGTGTCCAAATCGACCTCTACCTCGGCGGCCTGGGCGCAATAGCCATAGGTGATGTTGGGGTCGCTGGCGCCGGTGTCGTGGTCGTAGGGCGTGGTCTTGCGCGGGACGAAGCGATAGGTGGCGATGCAGGGGCGGTCGTCCTCGTTCTCCCACATGGCTTTGGCCTGCTGCGCCGCGCCCAGGATGCTGTTCCCGGCGGCAAAAGTCATGCGGCTGGCGCTGGTGCTGCCGCTGTTGGACGTCACTTCGGTGTCGGAAACGACCATCTCTACTCGCTCGACCGGGATGCCCAGCGCCTCGGCGGCGATCTGAGCCATAATCGTGTGCGTCCCCTGCCCGACCTCGGCCCCAGCGTGATGCACCACCGCCCGCTCGATCTGGCCCTGGCCGTGCAACTCCACCGTCGCCCAGCATTCGTCCACGAAACCCAGGCTGAACCCGACATTCTTGAAACAGCAGGCGAAGCCGATCCCTCGCACCCGCCGCCCCGCCCCCGCCGCCAACGAAAACGCCCCCCTGACCTCCGATCTCAAATCTCCAATCTCCAATCTCCGATCTTTGACCTCGACTCTCGGCCATCCCACGGCCTCAGCGCACGCCTCGATCACCTCCGCCACCGTCACCCCCGCCGGCATGACGCTGCCCGTGGCCAGGATCGAGCCTTCGCGCAGGCAATTGCGCAGCCGCAGTTCCACCGGGTCCGTGTCCAGCGCCTCGGCCAGCCGGTTCATCTGCATCTCGGCGATCCAGTGGCCCTGCGGCCCGCCGAAGCCGCGAAAAGCGCCGGCGGCGATGTTGTTCGTGTACACCGTGCGAGCATCCACCCACACATTGGCCACGTCATACGGCCCTACGCAAGCCAGGGTCAGGTTACCCAGGACTTTGGTCGAGGTGTAGGCGTAGGCGCCGGCGTCGGTGCTGACATCGATCTGAATGGCTGTGATCCGACCGTCCTTCGTCGCCCCCCATTTGGCGTGGGCGACCGAGGCATGGCGCTTGTGGTGCCCGCGGATCGATTCGCCCCGCGACCACTGGATCTTGACCGGCCGGCCCAGCTTCCAGGCCGCCAGCGCCAGGATGATCTGCACGCTCATATCCTCGCGGCCGCCAAAGGCCCCGCCCACGCCCACATAGCGCACGACGATCTGTTCGGGCGGCAGAGCCAGGGCATGGGCGATCTGGTGGCGGTCTTCGTGCAGCCATTGCCCGGCCACGATCACTTCGATCTTGCCGTCCGCCCGCACCAAGCCCAGCCCGGCTTCGGGTTGCAGATAGGCGTGTTCCTGCGGATGGGTGGTGTAGTCGTGCTCGACGATGACATCGGCGGCGGCGAAGGCGGCCTCGACATCGCCATGCCGGATTTTGTAGGCCAGGAGGAGGTTCGAGTCCCCGCGTTCGGGGTGGACGAGGGGGGCGTTCGGGGCCAGGGCATCGGCCAGGGTGTAGACCGAGGGCAGGTCTTCGTACTCGATCTCGATCAGCTTGAGCGCCGCCTGGGCCTGGGCCTCGGTCTCGGCCACCACCAGCGCCACCTGGTCGAGCACGCAGCGCACGATCCCGCCCGTCTTACCGCACAACACCGGCTGGTCGGGCATGATCAGCCCGTATTCGTTCACGGGCACATCGTCGGCCCCGAAAACAGCCACGACGCCGGGCGCCGCCAACGCCGCCGCCGTGTCGAAGCGGGTGAGGCGGGCGTGCGGCCGGTCGGGCCAGAGGATTTTCATGTGCAACTGGCCAGGCAGATTGAGGTCGGCGGGATAGGCCATCTGGCCGCTGACTTTGGCCTGGGCGTCGAGGCGAGGGAGGGAGGAGCCGGTGGCGCGCATGGTGGAGATTGGAGATTGGTTATTCTTTAGTTTCCGCTAAGTGCTGACGTGACAAAGGCGGCTGGATGGTTCATGATTGCAGGAAACCATTCCCACAAGCTCCTGCAAGGAGAGAACCATGCCAACCGCCGTAC